>CAMDER010000020.1 GCA_945896935.1 Bifidobacterium breve
TTTTTGTGGCTCGAAGTGGCCCGGTACAAGAGCCACATTTTTTGGTCAAGGCCGGACAACGAACTCTTTTTGATTACACCCGACTGACGCAATTCGGACATTGGAGCGGATGGGTTGAAGTCGATGGAGTGCGTCATGAAGTAGATGCAGTCTCGACTTACGGATCACGAGATCGTTCGTGGGGGGTTCGTCCCGTCGGACCCGCCGCAGAACTTGGCGCTCCCGTCGGTGAACGACAGTTCTATTGGTTATGGGCACCGATCAACTTTGAAAACTTTGCGACACACTTTGACGTCAACGAATACGCGTCAGGAAAGCGCTGGCATGAAACCGGTTTTATCATTCCCGACGGCGATCAGCCTGCTCACGAAATGAAGCGTGTCGATTACGCGACACAATGGCGCAGCGGTACACGTTGGGCAAGCGACTTCTCAATTGATCTGATCGATGAGTCTGCTGCGGTGCATTCAATTGTCTTAGAACCTCTCTATGAGTTCCATATGCTCGGAATCGGCTACGGCAATCCCGAGTGGGGTCACGGACACTGGAAGGGCGAACTCGCAGTTGGCTCCGAACGTTGGAATCTGCCGGTAGACAAACCGTGCGATCCGCAAAACATTCACATTCAGGCCCTATGTCGGGCGACGATGACCGCTGCTGATGGTGTGACACATCAGGGAATCGGAATACTTGAGCAATTAGTCCTCGGTCCTCATGAGCCAACCGGACTCACCGGAATTATTGACCCAGCGCGTTAGCAGCGTTCGATCAGCATCAGGTATGGCGAATAGTCATCCCACCGTCAACGACGATTGATGCTCCGGTGACAAAACTCATCGCAGGCATACACAAACTGACCGTCATCTGCGCAACTTCTTCTGGCTCTCCGTAACGCCGTAGAGCGACGTGTCGTTGTGCATACTTGCTTTTCATTTCGGCAGGAATAGCCTCAGTCATTCCTGTGTTGATTGGTCCAGGGCAGATGCAATTAACTGTGATTCCATCTTTGCCCAGTTCAACCGCCAAACTACGGGTGAGTCCGGTGACGCCCGATTTTGATGCTGAATAAGCAGACAATGTCGGTGTCGCAACGATTGATTCAGTAGAAGCAACATTGACAATTCTCCCAGAGGATGAACGCTTCAAATGTGGGAGGGCGGCTCGAATGAGATGCACGTACGCTGACAAGTTGATGGCCAGAGTTGTTTCCCAAGCAGCTAAGAAATCGTCATTTGATGAGGTGGCTGGAGAAGACAAAGAAATACCGGCATTGTTGATCACGATGTCAAGTGATCCGAGAGCAGCAACGGTTTTGTCAACGACAGTTTGAAGTTGATTAGTTTCTCGAACATCAACTGCGAAACCAATTGCCCGTTGCGCGCCATATTCGTTCGTAATCTCTAGAACGACCGCATCTACCTTGGCTTGATCGAGATCAACCACGGCGACCGACGCCCCTTCGTCGGCCAGTAGAAAGGCAGTAGCTCGACCCATGCCGCTTGCAGCGCCAGTCACTATTGCGACTTTGCCACTGAGGCTTCGGGAAAGTTTGCTGAGACGGGTCATGAACGTTCTCCCTAGTTGCGTGAGTAGCGCTGCATGCCACCCATGCCGTACATCTTCATGACTAAGGCACGATCGACAGTGACTTCCATAAAGGCTGTATCTGGGCTGTTGTCTGGTCCACCAGGAGCGAATCCATCGAGGTCATAGTCGAAAACACCGGTCCATAAACGACGTTTGGTATCAATATCGCTCAGCACACGAGCCGAACCCCAGACTTCTACCCCATCACCGTTTTCGGTAACTTGCCAATGCAGTGCCACTTGTGGATTGGCATCAACGTTCTTCGTTTTCGTTGAAGTTAAGCCGACCATAATCCACAAGACTTCGCCATCCCAGCATGGATGAACCGGTACAACATCGGGAGCATTGTCTGCACCAACCGTTGCGATGTGCGCCCAAACGCTTAACGCAGAACACGCAGTCTTGACTTCTTCAATACCAATTTCGCTTGACATTTTTCCCCTTATGAATGACTGTTCAATTTTTTATTACGGACGCACTTCGTAAAACGCATTAAGCGAATGCTCAATATCAAGTTTTCGAAAACGAGTGAAGCCCGCCGCTGATGCCATACTGCGGGCTTTAGATTCTGGAAGACCTAAAGTTCCGAGTCCGGCTCCGCCCTCTGCCGACATTGCTGATGACATGCAACTCATCACGCTGATGCCATACATCAATGAAGCCATTGGATTTTTAGCCATATTCTCTCCGAAGGTATCGAGGGCCTTGATATCAACAAGCAGCCAAATGCCGTCTGGTTTGAGAGAACGCCGAATCGCCTGCATGACATCTTGTGGATGGGTCATGTCATGAATGCAGTCGAACGCGGTCACAATGTCAAGCGATTCGTTCTCTGGTAGCGGTGTCACCCTGGGATCAACGAAATGAACGTTGTCTGTTGCGTCAATCGTTTTCTTCTCATGCGCTCGATCAAGTGCGAAACGTGAGATGTCATATCCGGTCACAGAGGATTTCGGGAAAGCCTGCGCCATTCGAATTGCGGCTCCTCCAGCACCGCAACCAATATCTGCGACGAGAGCGCCCGCTTCTAAACGTTGCACGGCGCCATCGAGGGCGGGAAGAACGACTGGTAGAAGATACGAACGACTCCACGGTTCAAAACTCCTCTCAATACCGACCGCTCCCTCAGGACCATGACTGTCGTAATCGAGTCCAATACCCGTTTTAAAACTTTCGGGCAAAACTTTCAGGCTGTGCATAGTTTGCGGCAGGCGGTGGAACATCCCCATTCCAAATGCTGGGTGGAGTTCATCAGACAAAACAACGACTGCTTCGGGTGTCATTGAATATCGCTCAATCCCTTGGTCATCGATAGCTACTTCAATCAGTCGTGCAGCTGCTTGATTATGTATCCATTCCTGCACCCATCGCGGATGAAGCTGGAGTGAGGCTGCTAATTCTTCAGATGTGACGGGTTGCGGAAACGACGAAAGGCTTCGATACAGGCCAAGTTGGTCTCCGAGGTGAATCATTCCCGACGTGACTGCACCTTCAAGTTTTGAAAAGACCAAGAAGGAATACATCTTGAGAAGATTTAGGTCTAAATCACGCTGTGTCATCAAAAAGTCCTTTGATCAGCTGCCATGTGTTCGACATCGCTCAGTTTTGTTAACCCAAAGAAGTGTCCATCACCAATCTGGAAAGATTCAAGACGACTCATTGATGCGTGAGCGATAACGAAACGCTCCCATTCCCAGGGTGTGGGAGCAAGACCCAAGATATGCCCGATGAAGACACTGTTCGTTCCGGCGTGAGCGATGCAAAGAATTTTTCGATCGGGCTTCTCAATATGCCAAACTGGAAGCTCTTGAGAACTAGCGGTAATGCCGCGATCGCTCAAGAATTTGTCGGCTCCTTCATGGATGCGAACAACAAAATCGCGAACTGGCTCGCCGTCGGTCAGCCCGTCCCAACGCTTCTCGGCGATTCGGCTACGTTCTTCGCGGTATGCATCGTCAGCTTTCTGACGTGGAGTGCCGTGCCACAAGGGATTACGAATCTCCTCGAGCCAATCTTGAGTGACATCTGGCCCGACAGTGATATTGCGTTGAGCTAAAAGTGGCTGGGCCGTTTGCTGGGCGCGCACTAGTGGTGAAACCCAAATCTCATCAAAATGCTCGCCCGCAAGCGCCTGTGCCACGCAATGGGCCTGTGCGAATCCCAATTGAGTCAGAGGTGGGTTATCAACATTGAGGTCATCGCGAATCCACTCGGGTTGCCCGTGCCGCACAAGAACTATTTCCATGCAACCTATTGTGGCACTTTTACCCGACTCAATCAGAGGTGTTGTGCGATGACTCCCAAGATTTGTACATCTCGGAGTACAAACCAGGTGCACCAACCAATTCATCGTGTGATCCATCTTGAACTAATAGACCTGAATCAAGAACAAGAACCCGATCCGCCCGAACAGCGGTTGATAATCGGTGAGCAATCGAAATGGTGGTGCGCCCTCGAGAGAGTTTGTCGAGAGCCCGAGTCAGTCGGACTTCGGTCGACGCATCAACCGAAGATGTGGCCTCATCAAGAATCAAGATGGACGGGTTAATGAGCGACGCTCGCACTAAAGCGACAAGTTGACGTTCTCCTGCTGATAATTGCGAACCGCGTTGTCCAACCATTGTCTCTAACCCAGCAGGTAAAGATGAAAACCAGTCTTGGAGATCGACGTTTGTAAACGCATCAATGAGATTCTGGTCAGACGCTTGAGGCAGGACAAATCTGAGGTTGGCAGCAATGGTGTCGGAGAAAAGGAAAGGTTCTTGTGGCACTACAACGAGCAACTCTCGTAAAGCCTCGTTATCTATTCGATTCAACGGAACCCCGCCGATTGAAATCATTCCGCTCGTCGGATCAGAAAATCGAGATAACAATCGGCCGAGAGTCGTCTTGCCTGATCCAGTCTCACCAACAACAGCGACCTGTGTTCCAAACTGTATGACGCAATTGATACGACTGAGAACCGCACTATTTTCGCCCCTCACCTCACCGTCCCGAGGACGATAAAAAAAAGTCACATTGTTGATCTTGATGTCAAGAGGTTGGTCACCTATTTCAATCGGGAATTCAGCCGGAGGTGGCCCAGCCGGAATTGACAAAATCCCTAAAATTCGCCGCATTCCTGAAACTGCCGTTTGAGTTTGGTCGAGCACTTCGGTGAGCTCAGCGATCGGTTCTAAGAATCGATATGTCAGAAAAATGAACCCGACAAGGGCTCCCGCGGTCAGACCCGAACTTGAACCTCGCCATAAACCAACGAAAACGACGGCTGATACCGCGATCGCCCCGAAAATTTCACCCGATGGAAAAAGAAGCGCTCCTATCAAGGTGGCTTTGGTCTGCTTGTCTCCACGAATTTTCGAAGACTTCTTGACTCGAACACCGAAGATCGCTCCGGCTGAATAGGCGTGCAGAGTTTCAGCTCCTGTTACTAATTCTGCGGTGTTACCCAGGAGATCAGCATTAGCCAAACGAGATCCGTCGTAAGCAGTGATGAGCCTTGCTTGAACTCGACGGAGAACGTACACGAGAGGTGCAGAGATAAAAATAACAAGAAGAGCTAATGACCAGTCGTAGACGAGCATCACGCATGCAACAATGATCATCAATGCCCCATTGAGCAGATATGCCAAGCCGCCCCAAGAGAAAAATTGGGAGAGAGTTTCAACATCAGATGTCACTCGTGCAACGAGTGATCCACGCTGCTCGTCGTTGTGATCTTCGAGACTCAATTGATGAATGTGCTGAAAAAGTTTGACGCGAAGGTCGAAAAGAGCCGACTCACTTCGTTGACCCAAACGCGAGACTGCTGTTCGTTGAGCAATACTCGCAATTACTAGATAAATCGCCGCACCCAGACACATCTTGACGACAAGTGCGACGTCAACCGTTTGTGCTGAGCCCCGAATTGATCGCTGTAACCCATGGTCAATGGCCTGTTGGATGACAACCGGAACCACCACGCGACCGCTGGCTCCAATCATTGCCAACAATAAAGTGAACCCGATTCCCTGACGAAGACTTGGCACAGCGTGAACGCCACGAGAGAGTGTTTCTAACGTTCCAGCAACCCGTGGAGTCGTCATAACGATTCATCCTCAAATTCTTGAGGCTCCTCGTACGCCTGCATCAAACTTCGATATGACACGTTTTGGATCAATAGCTCAACGTGTGACGTCGGACCATGAATCGAACCCTGATCAAAAAACATAATTTGATCAGCCATACCAATGAGGGACGGACGTGAGGCCACGGCTATTACTGTCGAACCAGGAAGACCTGATTTGATGTTGCGCAATACCTTGACTTCGGTGTTCGGATCGAGAGCGCTTGTCGTGTCATCAAGAATCAGAATGCTTGGTCGCCGAATGACTGCTCGTGCCAGGGCGATTCGTTGCCGCTGACCACCTGACAAACCAACTCCTCGTTCACCAATGATGGTGTCAAAACCTTGTGGAAGCGCTTGAACAAAGTCGGCCTCAGCGATTCTCAAAGCCCACTCAACTTCTTCGTCAGAAAAGTTGCTCCCTAAACAAACATTGTCTCGTACGGAAGTACCGAAAAGAAAAGGTTCTTGAAAAACAAAACTCGTTAACTGATCTCTAGTTGAAACTGAACCAGAGAAAATGGGCGTAATTCCGGCGAGGGATTCAACAAACGTCGACTTTCCACTTCCGGTGTATCCAACGATTGCCGTAAATGATTGGGCAGAGAAAGAAATAGAGACGTTTCGAAAAAGAATGTTGGTGTCGTCGTATCCGATTGATACCGAATCAAGAACGAGCGAACTCGAACCATGTGTGAATAATGAACGCGGATCATCAACGATTGGGCTTCTTCGTAGGCTTTGTATTCGATCGAAACCTGCTTGTGAACGTGGCATCTCTGACAGGGCGTAACCGATGAGACGTAAAGGAAATACCAGAAGAGTGAACATATAAATAAAACTTGCTAATTCTCCAACAGATAAATCTCCACTACGAACTCGATACGCGCCGCCTACTACTAAACAGATATTGGTCACGTTAGGTACGAAATCAAGAGCAGCCTCAAATAGGGATCTCAGGCGGATTGCTTCGATACGTGCATTTTGAACCCGTGACGCAATGATCGCTAAACGTTCAGTTTCGCGATTCTCTGCGCCGAATGCTTTGACAACAGTGACCCCTTCAAAACTCTCGTGTACCGCAGCCGACAATAAGCCGAGTTCACCTTGAGCGATATCAAACCATTTATCCACTCGTCGTTGATACAGGACGTTGAGTCCTATCAAGGCTGGAAAAACTGCTGTGGCGGCGAGACCGAGAGCAGTATCGGTTGAGATCAGACCGAGAGCGGCAATTGCCATCATCAAGATGACACTGCTTGCATAAGGCAGAGGCGCCATGACGGCCACACTGGCCTCAACATCTACCCCGGCCCGAGTTAACAAATCACCGGTTGATTGTTGACGATGCCATTGCGGCGGTTGCTTGACGATGACATCAACAACTTCATCGGTCAAACTTTGTGCAGTTCGCCACTGGGCGCGACCCGCAAACGACCGACGAACGACAACTCCACCGGCTCGAATAAGAGAAAGCCCGATCAAGAGGCCAACTGCGGTCAAAGTTTGAGAGAAAGAAAATGTATTGGCATCAAAACGTCTGATAATGACTTCATCAATGATCCAACGCAATAACCACGATGAGCCCACGGTACAAACTGCGAACACCGCTGCTCCCGCCATTGAGATTGCAAAAAGACCAGGGTGGTACGTGACCAAGGACCGAATCAAGGTCGATGCACGACGAAACCTTCCTGAAGTTGATGAATGATCGTGCACCCGATATTCCTAGCAGTAATCTGAAGCCATGCTTAGTGTTCAAAATCAGTTTGGGTTAGATCAAATCAATTTCGGTTTGCTCGTTCTACGGTTAGTGCTCGGTTTGTTCCTTGCTTACCACGGATACAACAAGGTTTTCGGTAAGGGCGGTCTGTCTGGAACTGCCTCTTGGTTCGGAAGTATCGGTATGAAGTGGCCAAAGTGGCAGGCACGAATGGCCGCCGCTACCGAGATTGGTGCAGGTGTGCTTTTGGCGGTAGGTCTGCTCACTCCCTTTGCCGCAGCAGGTGTCATTGGCGTCATGGTGGTTGCTATCTACACATCGCATTTGAAGGTCGGATTTTTTGTTTTCCTTCCCAATCAAGGCTGGGAATACTGCGCAACGATCGCGTTAGGAGCGCTCGCCGTCGGATCAATGGGACCTGGCGAATGGTCGATTGACAATGCCATTGATTTTAATATTTCAGGCTGGGGCGCACTAGTTGTTACCGCCGCTCTTGGTGTCGGTGGAGCCGTGTTGCACCTTGCAACTTCATATCGTCCAGCTAAAACATCATGAGTGATTCCACGGTTCAGACGCCGATACGTCGTCGAGCATTGCAAGTTTTTCTCGGAGCGATTTGTTTGACTATCGCTGGCTTTTGGGTGTACGCCTTTTTGTTTGCCTCAAAAGAAGGCGTCAATGTACTCAAAGACAAAGCTTGGACGGTTCGAGCCGAGGAAATTTGCGGCAACGCCAATCTTGAACGCGACAAATTGGCAGATCTGCGTCGTATTAACTCGGTGGAGGGTGACGCACTGGCTGAACGAGCGGACATTATTGATAGAGCAACTGCGATCATTCAGAACATGCTTGATGATGTCACTGCTCAGGTTCCGACCGGCATTGACGACGCGAGATTGATGGAAATTTGGAGAACTATTTACCAAGATTGGATTAATGGGAGAATCGTTTACACGGCAAAGTTACGTACCGGAGAAAATGCGCCATTCGCTGAGTCCATGAGTGAAGGTTCACCGGTATCTGATTCGATCAATGACTTCACAACAAATAACCGAATGACGTCATGCGGTGCGGCTATGGATTTGGCTGTTTAGTTGTCTACCTAGTTGTTGACGTCTAGCCAGGCACCGTCAACGAACCGTTTGATCACTTTCGCTGGTGAACCAACTGCAACGCTGAATGACGGGATGACCCCAGTCACGACACTGTTTGCGCCGATCACCACATGTTCACCAATATCGGCACCGGGAAGAATCACACTGCCGTAGCCAAGCCACGAACCGTTACCGATACGTACTGGCTTCTCGGGCATCGTCTGAACTGAAATCGGCAACGTGACATCCTTGTAGCCATGGTTCTGATCGGTGATGTAGACGTTGTGCCCAGTCCACACATCATCGCCAATTTCGATCGAGAAGTGACCGACGATGCCGGTCCCCTTGCCAATCAAACAACGATCGCCAATTGTGACAATCCGTTCGGAAATACATTGTTGACCTGGCACCATTCCAGCCGACAATGTGCACTGGGGGCCGATCATGGTGTTGCGCCCAATATGAATAAATTGCTCGTTGAAGATTGTGTTGTACGGAAAGCAGATCACACTTTGTTGCCCGAAGGATCCGAACTTTTGGCCTCGGCGAGTTGTTGCGCCGATCGCTCCTGCTTCGATCGCCATTTCCCACAGATAATGGACTATTCGGGCGAAAAAGCGATTTCGCCAGGCTCGACTTTTTGACATCGCCAAGGGTGCGTATGCCGGTTCGTCCTTCACGCTTTGAGATTATCGGCAAGTGCTTGTTGACACAGCGAAACCTGTCAGCATGGACACATGGTTCGTCCACAGCGATCTTCTTCTGAACTCACCACCCTTGGTGGCTCCTTCACCGATGTTGGTTCGGTCAAGGTCGGGCATTTCGCTCGTTCGTCTCGTGGTTGGCTCACCGGCACGACGGTGTTATTGACGCCCGCAGGGGCCGTCGCCGGAGTTGATGTGCGAGGTGGCGGACCTGGAACTCGTGAAACCGATCTTTTGCGACCCGAAAATCTGATTCAGAGGGTGCACGCAATTGTTTTGAGCGGAGGAAGTGCCTACGGCTTAGCAAGCGCTCACGGCGTCATGGATTACCTTGAAGAAACCGAATGTGGATTTCCGGTTGGCAAAGATCCTTCTTGGGTTGTTCCCATCGTTCCCGGAGCGGTGATCTTTGATCTAGGTCGTGGGGGCAAGTTCACCAATCGCCCCGATTCAACATTTGGCTATCGTGCTGCGCAGTCAGCCAAAACACGTTCGACCGAATTGGGCTGCGTTGGTGCTGGCGTAGGAGCTCGTTCAGGTGGACTCAAGGGTGGGCTAGGAATGACCAGTACGCGTATCGAAAGCGGTCATGTGGTTTCGGCGATTGCGGTTGTTAATTCAATTGGTTCAGTGATCAATCCAGATACATGCCTTCCTTGGAATAAGTCGATGACTCGCTTGCGTCGTCCAAATGCCAGCGATCGACGAACCTTGCGTGATTACCTGTCGTCGCTGAACACGCTGGTTGCTAATACCGAGAATGCGCCGAACGAGAATTCATTGAACACGACCATTGGAACTGTCGCAACAAACTTGCGTTTGTCAAAGTCCGAATGTACCAAGTTTGCATCCGTAGCCCACGACGGTCTTGCCCGTGCTATTCGCCCGGCGCATCTCATGAATGACGGTGACACGATTTTTGGCCTGTCAGTCGGTCCTGGTGATTTGGTTCTTTCCGAAAATGAGCCAATTTTCAGCGACCCAGTTGGTCGTCCCGCATTGCTGAACAAAGTTCTTGCGGCAGGAGCCGACATGTTCGCCCAAGCCTGTACTGAAGCCATATTGCACGCAACATCGACTGAAGGAATAGTGAGCTATCGCGAACTCTGCCCGTCGGCGTTTGTGAGCCGATGACTGGCATGCCCTAAATCACAAAAAATCAGACCTCTAACTGACAATCTAGGTGCCGATGTCGCTAGGTTTCGCTCTGCTGTTTTAGTCCGCCTGCTCCCCCGTATCGACCCCACGAGGTTCTGTGATGCCATCGCTGCCCAACGATCGTAAGAAAGTCCAGGTTCCCGATCTCGCAACGTGGAAAGCCGAAGGTCGGCGCATGACCATGATCACGGCTTACGACGTGACCTACGCCCGTCTTGTTGACGAAGCCGGTATCGACATGATCCTGGTCGGCGATTCAGTCGGAATGGTCGTTCAGGGAACCTCAAATACCATTCCGGTCGACCTTGATGAAATGGCCTATCACGTTCGCTGCGTGGCACGTGCTCACACTAAGGCCCTCGTCATTGGAGACCTGCCATTTGGTTCGTATCAAATCAGTCCCGAGCAAGGCGTTGAGTCTTCAATTGTTTTGATGAAGAATGGCGCTCAATGCATCAAGCTTGAAGGTGGCGTCCATATGGCCGAAACCATCGCAGCCATCACTCGAGTCGATATTCCGGTTTTTGGGCATATCGGATTGACTCCCCAGAGTGTGCATCGCATGGGTGGCTTTAGAGTTCAGGGTCGAACCGAGGGTTTTGAAGCTGGTGGCCGTGAACGAATTCTAGAAGATGCTCATGCGGTCGAACAATCAGGTGCCTGCGCGATTGTTATTGAAGGCGTCCCTATGGAACTCGCCAAAGAAATCACCCAAAAGGTGAGCATTCCAACGATTGGCATTGGCGCCGGAATTCATTGCGACGGACAAGTTTTGGTTCTTCATGATGTTCTTGGCCTGTGCGATTCTAAATATCGCTTCGCCAAACATTACGCCGAATTACGAACTCCGACAATTGATGCAACGAGAGCTTTCATCGCTGATGTTCAAGGTGGAACATTTCCCGATGAAGATCACTCGTTTCACTAATAATTGTGCACATCCTTCGTACTCCCCAGGAACTCAGTCAAACTGCTGACGTCTGTCGAGTAAATGGTCAGTCGGTTGCCATGGTTCCCACAATGGGCGCTTTGCACCAAGGTCACACATCCCTCATTGATCTCGCACGTCAACATGCTGACATAGTCGTAGCAACGATCTTTGTTAATCCTTTGCAATTCAATAACTCAGTCGATTTTGACAAGTACCCACTTCAGATGGACCACGACGTCCAGTTACTTGAACAACATGGTGTGCAGTTTCTGTATGCGCCCAACGTCGATGCCATGTACGGTGCGAATTTCTCAACAAGTGTTCACGTTGGCGGAATCACCGATGTCCTAGAGGGATCATCGCGACCCGGACACTTTGCCGGAGTATCTACTGTGGTCGCCAAACTGTTTTCAGCTGCTCGACCTGATGTCGCGATTTTCGGTCAGAAAGATTTTCAACAGTTTGCGGTGATTCAACGAATGGTTTCAGATCTTGACATGCCCATTCAACTCATCATGGCTCCGACGATTCGTGAACCTGATGGCTTAGCGATGTCCAGCCGAAATATTCGGCTGTCAGATTTGGCCCGACATGAAGCGGTTGCGATTTGGCAAGGTCTACGAAAGGCTCAAGAGCAATTCTCCGCGGGTATTCGTGATTCTGATCAATTGATCAAGACAGTTGAGTCGATGATTGAGTCAACATCAGCGGATATCGACTATGTGAAGGTGATTGATCCCGTCACATTGAATGGGCTCTCAATCGCTACTCCCGGTTGCGTCATTGTTGTCGCTGTCGTCCTTGACGAAGTCCGCCTCATCGATAATCACGTGCTTGTGTAGACAGACGGTTTCCGTCTCCAAAGCTTGTTACTAGTAAGAGCGACTATGTCAACGATGTTGTTGTGCGTCAGTTTGTTTCATCACATAGCGAGTCGTGAATACACCATCACCTGACAAGATTCCGCCACGGCCAAAGAGGCGCCCTCCTTGCCAATTTGATAGTCCCAATTCGGGCGATTTCAGAGCGTATTGGCCATCGACCCAGCGGGTAAAACCATTTCCGAAAAATGGTGACTCAGATGTTTGGTAGGCCGATTCAATTTCTACCTGATCTGAACTAACTACCGAAAGCACAAAATGAGGACTATAGGAATTGAAGAGTTCTACTGCTTCTTGGGTATCGGACACGAGGCGAATTGAAAACTCTGGATGGTCATCCCATTCCCACTCAGTACTCAAGGCATCGTCGTCATCGTGCTCGATGAGTTCAAAAAGATGAGTTGACGAATACATCTCACCAAGAATTTGAGACGTAAATGCGCCTATGGCATGGACTACGAGTTTGCCTTGGCGTCCTTTTGCGGCAAGCACTGCCCCATTGAGTACCGCCAGCAATAGGTCATGACGGTCAAGAGGAACACAACAAACATTCAATGTGTTGCAAACTTTGCGGTCAAGTGAATGGCAAATGAGTTGCGCAAGATCAATTGCGTCGGCGGTCTGGCCAACAATGGCCCACGCTCCACCAGTGCCATGAAGGCTGACGGGGATTCCTGATTGGCGCGCTACTGCCCCAAGTTGGGCAACTGCCTGACCACTACCTCGGGCGACAGCAAGAGATAGACCTGGTTCTGAAAACAGTGCGTACCCTGCCGACCGTTCTGGTGAATCAACGAGTTGCACACTTCCGAGAGGCAAACAACTTTGTTTCAGAGCAGGGATGAGAGCAAAATTCATGATCGCCCGGGCGGTGTTGAGCGCGTCGCTACCAATACGAAACACGACTGTATTTCCGGAACGCAGAACACCGGTTGCATCGGCGAAAACATTTGGTCGTCCTTCAAACACGAATCCGACAACGCCTAATGGCGCCTTGTGCGCTTCAACTGACCAAGAATCGTGCGGCACAGTTTCAGGAGTCGTTGCTGTTTCGGCGAGGTCGCGCCACATATTCAGAGCGGCGATCATGTCGCTGCGCATCTTCTCGCTCAACTCAAGGCGGGTTGTAGATTTACCTCTCTGACTAGCATCTTCGACATCACGATCGTTCGCGATCTTGATTTTGCTGAAGATATTCTCGTCTTGCAGATTGGTGGCGAAGGTTGCGTAAAATTCGTTGATTTGAACTGAGTCGACAGAAGACAGCTCAGCAAAAGCGGTACGAGCATTTGAAACTGCACTGTGAGCGATCTCAGCTACTGAGCTTGGGATGCGTAGTAGGTCTCCATTTTCTTGGATGACTACCAACCGATCCCCCACAACAAATTCTTGTGCCAGTTTTGCTGTAACGGCGGTCCATTGGTTACCGCCGAAAGGGATCCTTTGACCCTCGGTCAGTGAATCAAGAACTCCAAGATTCTGATGATTCTCCGCTGACATAAAAGTCATGTTAGAAGGCGAGCTCGCTCCTGAGAGAACTACACCTGCATCAAGTTCAAGCCCCACTGGAGCGTCTAGCCTAGAAATGTGAAAGAAAACGTAGATAATCAGGTGTATTTCAAGCAATTGCTTTCTGGCCGTGACTTCGCCGTCGGGGACTCTCTTGCCCAGCAGATGGTCAACTTTGTCTACCTGATTGGCGATCGCTCCACTGGTGAATGCATGGTGATTGACCCTGCCTATGCCGTCGATGACCTCGTCAATTACGCAAATAATGACGGAATGAAAATTACTGGAGCCTTAGCAACTCACTATCACCCTGATCACATCGGGGGCTCAATGATGAATTACCGCATCGAAGGAATCACTCGCCTACTCGAGCACGGTTCCGTGGGCATCCACGTCAACAAAGAAGAAGCACCATGGGTTTTGCGAACAACAGGAGTTTCCGAAAGCGATCTCGTTTCACATGAGGCCGGTGATGTCGTGAAGGTTGGCAGTATCGACATCACCTTGGTGCACACTCCAGGCCATACCCCCGGTTCTCAATGTTTCTTAGTGAACGGATGCCTGATTTCTGGAGACACGCTTTTCCTTGATGGATGTGGGCGTACCGATTTACCTGGAAGCGATCCGGAAATGATGTACGAGAGTCTGCAAACATTGAACAGCCTTCCAAGTACAACAATCATCTATCCAGGTCATCAGTATTCGCAGCCTGCCCACGAGTCACTGGCACAAGTTCAACAACACAATTTTGTTTTGAAGCCAATGTCGAAAGATCAGTGGACAACTATTTTCGCGGGCTAACGACCGATGTTTTCTAGCCGACGACTGCGCCAACGAATGCCGAACACCCGGCAGCTGACAACAGCACTAGTACAAAGCGCCGGGAGTTTTCTTCGTTCAAGCGAGGCTTGAGTCTTTGCCCGATCAAAATTCCTAAGCCAAGCACGGGCAAACTCATCAGCACACCAAGGAGCGATTCATAGTTGACCTTACGTAGGGCGATAAACGAGGCAAGAGTGATGACGCCGGAGATAGTGAAAATTGCGCTGATCGTGGCGCGAAATTGAGCAATCGGCAATCCTCGTCCCTGTAAAGCGAAGACGAGCGGCGGACCATTTGTCGACAATGAAGAAGACAGGGCTCCACTCAAGAAACCTGCACCTATTTCAAGTCTCGGACTGGCGTGACTCAGATTCGGGCTACGGGTTAATACAAAAACGGCCAAGAAGATCCCCGCCGCAAGGCAACCCTTCAAAAATCGCTCATCAACGTGGTTAAAAACCAATAGTCCGACTGGAATGCCAACAAGGGCCGAAAGTGAAAGTCTCACGATGAGACCCCGTTGAGCCTCGTGGCGACCATTAAAGGCTTGAAAACTTGAACTCCCTAATCCGAGAAAGGTCGAGATAATGACGGCGTCATGGGGGTCGACCGCTACCACCATCAGTGGAACGGCAAGTAGGGCAAACCCGAAACCCACGATGTTCTGCACCACCGCGGCCACACCCACTGCCAGCAATAACCCGATGATTTCGCTTCCAGACATTGAATCCGATTCTTGTCGTTGGGACGACCTATGGTCGTCGGCATTGGCCTTAACAAAATGTAAACTTAACCCGTGGCACCAGCAGTGAACTTCCTTGAACTGAATCTTCCCTCAATTCAGGGTTATTCAATTTCTCAGAGCCGTCTGCTGGGTCGCATCGACGAATTGGCGATGATTGGCCCGATCGAAGGTGGCGGCTCGTGTCGTGTCGCCCTCACCGACGCCGACCGTCTTGGTCGTGACTTGGTGGTGACATGGATGAAAGATCTGGGTCTAGATGTCGCCGTCGATGGAGTCGGCAACATTGTGGGCACCTGGAACGTCGGAACAGGCTTGCCGGTGATGACAGGAAGTCACATCGACACTGTGCGAACGGGCGGACGCTACGACGGAAACCTCGGGGTCATCGCTGGCCTTGAAGTGATTGAAACTTTGATGGCCGC
>CAMDER010000021.1 GCA_945896935.1 Bifidobacterium breve
CATACGTTTTTCTCGGATGAGACGACTCAACGTTGCGTGCGAACTGTTAAGGAAAGTGCCGAGCGGGCCGGCAGAGACCCAGACAAGGTGCGGGTGTGGTCGTGTTTTGCAACCATCGGCGATCACATTCCCGAAGATGTTCGACTGAAGAAGACTGTCGGTCGTCTAGCGACGTATCTGCAGGGCTATGGCGACTTAATGGTCACGACCAACAACTGGGATCCTCAAGTTTTGCAACGATTCCGAGAAGATGAATTTATTAAGTCCTTCCGTGGCGCACTTGATGGTGTTGCGACAACCGAACAACTTGAACATGTCTCAACCTTGATTCCGAGTGAGTGGCTCGAAAGTGCGGCATCGGGAACGCCTGAACAGTGTGTCTCCAGCATTCGTCACCAGTTTGAATTGGGATGCGACGGAGTCATCATGCATGGCGCGAGCCCTGATGATTTAGCCCCGATTGTTCACGAATATCGATTAACACGACCAACAGGTGTCTTTGATCATTTAGCAGCGAATCCAGGAGGCTGACATGCCCTATGTCAATAATGGTGATCTATCGATTTACTTCGAAACATTTGGTGATAACGATCAACCAACTTTGGTGCTCATCAACGGATTGAGCAATCAGTGCATCGCCTACCGTCCCGAATTCTGCAAGATGTTCGTCGCAGCTGGTTTCCATGTGGTGCGTTTCGACAATCGAGATGTTGGTTTATCGAGCGACGGACCGATCGGCTATTCACTCAAAGACATGGCAAGTGATGTCCTTGCCATTCTGGATCAACTTCACATTGCAACTGCTCACGTATTTGGAATCTCACTCGGTGGGATGATTGCCCAGACTTTCGCTATTGAGTTTCCCCAGCGCTGCGCATCGTTGATGTCTGTCATGTCGACGACCGGGGACTCCGATGTTGGTCGTCCAACGCAAGAGGCTCGAGATTTGTTAATGACTCCAGGGTCGACTGATCGAAACCAGGCAATCGAGTTACATCTGGCAGGTAAACGAGTGTGGGGTAGTCCTGCTCATTTTGATGAGCAATTAGAGCGTCAATTCGCGGGCCAGGTCTTTGACCGGGCCTGCCGCCCGGCGGGCGTCGGCCGACAATTTCAGGCCTCTCGGGCTGACCGCAGCCGTTCAGAACGACTCGGTCGGTTGAGCGTGCCGACATTAGTCATCCATGGTGACTGTGACACCTTGATTGATATTTCTGGTGGTCGGCGCACCGCCGAGGTCATCCCCAAAGCCCGCTTCCTTGAGATCAGCGGAATGGGACACGATTATCCCGAATATTTTTGGACAAATTTGGTTACAGCAGTACGGGAACATTGTCTCAGCATCTAAAGTTTTGTCATTATGAGTGATACAAAACCAGTGTCGAATTGGGCAACTGACTACGACATTTTTGATGCGAAGTATGTCAATGACCCGTACAGCATTTGGGCGGTGCTGCGTGATGAATGCCCGATCGCCCATACCGATCGTTGGGGTGGCTCGTATCTACCCACCCGTTACGAAGACGTCACTGCTATCGCTCGAGATATTGAGACCTTTCCTTCGGGGTTCGGTATCTCCGTGATGCCGCCTCCGAATGCTGGTGACACTAATTCTCAACAAGGTTTTTTACCTTATGGTGTTCCACCTATTAGCTCTGACCCGCCCCTTCATACATGGACCCGACGCTTGCTCCTTCCGTGGATGAGCCCGCAACGGACACTGACGTATGAACAAATGACGAAAGATTTATGCAACCGTCTCATCGATGGTTTCATCGCCAACGGCAATGCCGATGCAGCAGCCGATTACGCCCAACAAATACCGGTGCGAGTCATCGCTCATATTCTCGGAGTTCCCGAATCAATGAGCGACAGTTTCACGGGTTGGGTCCGTGACGTTTTGGAGTTCGCTTACGACGAGGAGCGCCGTCGACGCGGAATGATCGGGGTCATCCAGTTCTTCCAAGGAGCGATTGCCGAGAGAAAAGTTAATCCAAGTGATGACCTGATTTCTGAGCTTCTTCAGGCCGAAGTTGATGGAGAGTCCGTGAATGAAAGTGTGATCTTGGGTATGTGCGGACTTCTGCTCATTGCCGGAGTCGACACAACTTGGTCGTCAATTGGTTCTTCTCTTTGGCATATCGCCAGCCATCCCAAAGATCGTGATCGTCTGATCAACGAGCCCGACCTGATGCCGACGGCAATTGAAGAATTACTACGCGCCTACTCACCTGTCACTATGGCCCGTCGGCTCGGAGAAGACGTTGAATACAACGGATGCCCGATGAAAAAAGACGAACGCATTTTGATGAACTTCCCAGGTGCCAATCGCGACCCTGAAGTCTTCGAAAATCCTGATGAAGTGATTCTCGATCGCCAACTGAATCGGCACGTGGCCTTCGGTGCGGGTATCCACCGCTGTGCGGGTTCAAACTTGGCCAGAATGGAATTGCGTGTCGCAATCGAGACATGGCTTGAACGAATTCCCGATTTTGAGATATCAGATGAATCGGGCGTGACGTGGGCCGGAGGTCAAGTACGGGGACCGCGAACGGTTCCGGTGCGATTTCCTTCACTGAGTTAAAAATGAGCGACACCTCAAACATCATTGTTTCCCCAATGCAGGGAACGATTTTGTTTGTGGCAATAGTTGGTCAGGGTTATACCAAGGGCTCAACGATCATCACTCTTGAGTCAATGAAGATGCAGCACGACATAGCCGCAGATTACGACGGAGTTGCAAGCAATGTGCTTGTTGAAGTAGGTCAAACAGTGAAGGCGGGACAGTTATTATTCACCTTTTCGCCCGCCATTGTTGAGCCTCTTGCTAATAATGAATCTGATGTCGCATTGAAGCGTGAAAACTCAGTAGATCAACGTCAAGACCTCCACGAAGTGATTGAGCGACACCAACAAGGTCTCGATCAAAATCGTTCAGAAGCAGTTGCAAAACGTCAAGCAGCAGGTCGTTTGACCGCTCGTCAAAATGTCGAACTTCTCATTGACGAAGGAAGCCTGGTTGAGTACGGGTCAGTTGTCATTGCCGCTCAACGACGACGTCGATCTCTTGAAGATCTCATCGAAAAAACCCCAGCCGATGGATTAGTCGGCGGACTGGCATCGATCAACGGTGATCTGTTTAAGGGACGTGAATGTCGAGCAGTGGTCATGTCGTATGACTACACCGTTTTGGCCGGAACTCAAGGGACGCAAAATCATCGAAAAAAGGATCGATTGTTTGAAGTTGCTGAGAAGTTGCAACTTCCGGTTGTATTTTTTGCTGAAGGCGGCGGAGGACGACCAGGTGATACTGACGGTCTCGGAGTTTCGGGACTCGATTGTTGGGCATTTCATGATTTCGCAAAACTCTCCGGCCTTGTTCCTCTAGTTGGGATTACCGGAGGTTTTTGCTTCGCTGGCAACGCGGCGATCTTGGGTTGTTGCGATGTTGTGATTGCTCTCGAGGGCTCAAATATAGGAATGGGCGGTCCCGCCATGATTGAAGGCGGTGGGCTTGGTGTGTTTTCGCCAAAAGAAATTGGTCCGCTATCGGTTCAGAGTGCCAATGGAGTTGTTGATCTCATCGCCCGTGATGATGCACATGCAGTTGAGTTAGCAAAGAAGTACCTCGCATTTTTCCAAGGTTCCGTTGAGTCTTTCGCGACTCCTGATCAAGAGCAGTTGCGAGCAGTGATTCCTTTGAATCGTGTCAAGTCTTATGACGTGCGTTCAGTCATCAATTTGATGTTCGATGTCGATTCAGTACTCGAGTTGCGGAGCGGCTTCGGATTAGGCATGGTCACTGCGTTGGCCCGAGTCAATGGAAAACCCATTGGCTTGATAGCCAATAACCCGCATCATTTGGCTGGAGCGATAGACAGCGATGGTGCCGATAAGGCGGCTCGCTTTATGCAATTATGCGATGCCTTTGATATTCCTCTCGTCACCCTCGTTGATACTCCAGGAATGATGGTTGGACCAGAAGTTGAAGAAACGGCTCTCGTACGACATTGCAGTCGACTGTTTGTCACTGGGGTTAACATCACAGTCCCTGTTATCTCGATCGTTCTTCGCAAGAGTTATGGCCTTGGGGCCCAAGCCATGATGGCGGGAAGCACCAAGGCTCCGCTGGCGTGTGTGGCTTGGCCGACCGGTGAGTTTGGCGGAATGGGTCTCGAAGGCGCTGTACGTTTGGGCTATCGCAAGGAACTTGAAGCGATTGCTGATCCTGTCGAGCGCGAAGAAGCCTTTCATAAAATGGTCGACCGCATGTATGAACACGGCAAGGCATTGTCGGTAGCAACACATTTCGAAATTGACGATGTCATTGATCCGGCAGAATCGCGAACTTGGATCAGCGCAATTCTGGACTCTGTTTTGGTTTTACCTCGCAGTGGTAAGAAGAGATCAAATATCGATACTTGGTAGAGACCAAGTTCGTTTATCGCGCTGGGCGCAACACGTTCAAGCCACTGACGTTGTCCAAAAGGATCTTCTTGCGATCGCTATCTGAGAAGGCCTTGAGTTCGGTGACATAGTCAAGAGGATTCGGCATACCTTCAATGTGAGGCCAGTCAGATCCAAAAAGAACATGATCGGCTCCCATAATGTCGGCAACTTCGTGCACATCGTCTTCCCAGAATGGGTTGATCCACCAATTATTGCGCAACGTCTCGACAGGATCGTCAACAAAGTAGCCGGGCATCTTTTTAGCGGTTGATGTCAACTTGTCACAGGCATCCCGCAAGAAACCAGATCCATTTTCAATCGAAGCCATGCGCACATTGGGGAAGCGATCGAAGAGCTTCTCGAAAACCGAGGTGATGATGAAATCTTGTGCAGCACGTTCGATGGCGAAACTCTTGATGGACGGCTTCCAGGCACCACTAAATGTCGCCGAGAACGAATCATTGGCATAGCCATTACTTGAGTAGCCGCTATCACCGGCATGAATGATGACGGTGATGCCGGCTTCGTTTACTCGTGCCCAGAACGGGTCATACACCGAATCAAATGGCGACAACTGCCCAGCGATTGTGGTCGGTGCAGCAGGCCGCATACACACCACTCGAGCACCTTGTGACAATGCCCAATCAAGTTCAGTGCAAGCCCATTCGACGGAGGCGAGCGAAATGTAGGGTCCGGCAAAAATTCGATCCCTGTAGGCAAAGCCCCAGTCTTCTTGTAGCCAACGATTGAAGGCAGTGAACATAATGCCGACACCAACCGGATCGTGCTTAAGAATTTCCTCGTACAACATTCCGAGCGTGGGGAAGAGCCATATCTTGCTCACACCTTGCTGGTCCATTGCCGACAAGCGGGCATCGTGATTGCGGTATTCAGGACGAATCGCCTCACGAACCGACAAGAATTCTATGGGGTGCTTCTTGTCAGGATTTCCGCGGAAATAGTCATGCATTGCCCCTGCTGGCGAGATGGGATCAAAGGTTGCGTTAGCAACAACTCGGCTCACGCGTCCACCAATGACCGGATATTGACGGCCATTAATCTCCGACCATTGCACGCAGCGTGGACCATCTTTGGGGTCGAGGTAACGCGTAAAGGCGTCAAGAGCCTCGTAGTAATGGTTGTCAGCATCAAAGGGGATAAAGCCCAGTTCGTCGCTCATATGAGTATCGTACGATGCCCCGAGGTGGAGTGCGTAGCGTAGGGGCATGGAAAGCCAAGAAAATGTTCGGCCGATTAGCCCGCCGCTGAAGCCCAAGCACGTGGTTGTGGTCTTGCTTGACAGCCTCAACCGCCATTTGTTAGGTGCCTACGGCGGATCCGAATTCACCACTCCAAATCTGGATCGGTTCGCCGAACAATCGGTGGTATTCGAACGCCACCACACTGGTTCATTGCCCTGTATGCCAGCGCGCCACGACTTATTGGTTGGTGCACTTGATTTCCCGTGGCGGCCGTGGGGCTCGGTTGAAATTTGGGAGGACGCAATTACCTTCGCATTACGCCAAGCCGGCGTGACCACGATGTTGGTCTCTGATCATCCTCATTTATTTGAATGTGGCGGTGAGAACTATCACATTGATTTCGATGCTTGGGAATATGTTCGTGGGCACGAGAACGATCCGTGGAAGACCCGTCCTGACCCTTCATGGGTTGGGACACCAGCCCTGCCAGTTGATGAGCCCCGACGCGGGCACTTCAAGTATCAAGACTCGCGTACATGGTTTAAGTCGGAAGAAGATTTTCCGGGCCCACAGACAATGCAGGCCGCAGTTCAATGGGTTCGTACAAACGCTGGACATCACAATCGTTCGCTACTTGTCATTGACGAATTTGATCCTCACGAGCCTTTTGATACACCCGAACCATGGGCTTCGATGTACCGCGAGCAAGGTGATGATCCATGGATGATTTGGCCACCGTACGTGATTGATGGATTGAAGAATGGATTACTCACCGAAGAAGAAGGTCGATCTTTACGCTCGGCGTATGGCGCCAAACTTTCGATGATTGATCATTGGTTTGGCAAACTGCTTGATGCGATCGACGCCTCACCCGATTCCGATGAGACTGCCGTCATTATCTGTACTGACCACGGGCATTACCTAGGTGAGTTTGACGTCTGGGGGAAGCCCGGATTCCCGATCCACGACACATTGGGCCATATCCCGATGATGATTCGTTGGCCAGGTATCAAACCTCGCCGCGAAAACGCATTAACAACCACTGTTGATATCCATGCAACTCTCTGTGATGTTTACGGAATTGAAGCGGAGCATCGCACCCATGGCCGCTCGCTCGTTCCACTGATTGAGCAAAAGGTGCCAAGCATTCGGGATCATTGCTTGTCTGGTTATTGGGGACGCGAGGTTCAATTGGTGACAGAGAACCACACCTACACTCGAGGTTCGGTGGGAGACGGATTTCCACTGTCAATGTGGTCAAACCGTTGGAGCACGATGCCGGTTCATTCACGGCCTGACCTCCGGTTACCGCGACCTGATCAACGTGCCTACTTAGACGCAATGCCTGGAAGTTCTGTCCCAGTTATTCGACAACCATTTATGCAAGGTGACTTTTTACCGTTTTGGGCTTACGGCGGTTTGAAGAATGAGAATCTTTTGTTTGATCGCAAGGCAGATCCAGGCGAACTCAACAACTTGGCCGCAATTCACGGTGAAGTTCAGTCAGACATTGAAATGAATCTCGAGCGTCAATTGACTGAGGCTCTTGAAGCGATTAGCGCACCAGACGATGTTCTTCAACGATTGGGTTTGCGAACGTAGTCTTGCTTACAAGCAAATGTCGTACGGGCGAATCGGCACTCGAGGTAATTCTTTTCCGATTGCTTGACGGATGGCATTAGCGATAGCCGGAGTCACCGAAATACACGGTGGTTCGCCGATTCCTTTGGCACCAAGAGGAGATTTGGGTTCATGCTCTTCAATGAACACCATTTCAACTACGGGGGCGTCCAGGAAGGTTGGCAACAAATAATCGGTAAAACTTGGATTACTCACCTTGCCGTCCTTCACAATGATTTCTTCCATGACGGCCAAGCCAAGGCCCTGGGCGATTCCGCCTTCGACTTGCCCCATTGCCGATAACGGATTTAATACCCGACCAACATCTTGCGCAGTCGCGATTTGAACAACTTTGACTAGCCCGAGTTCGGGATCAACGTCAACTACTGCTCGGTGGGCAACGAACGCGTACGCCACGTGGCAATTACCCTGACCATTCTCGTCCATGTCTTCGGTCGCGGGGTGGTGGTACTCCTCAGTGCAATCGATATCGACGCCTTGAATCGCCGCAAGAACTGCAACGCGCTGGCCAGTGAGTCGGTCAACAATGTCCGTGCGATCAATTTCAAGTTCAGATCGATTCATTGAATTCTTCGTCGCAATATGATCGAACAATTGCTCCAAAGCTGCTCGACAGGCTGCTTGAACAGCACCGCCGCTCATCCAAGTTTGACGACTAGCCGATGTTGAACCGGCTGAACCCACTTGTGTATCAATCGTGTCTAAGAAAACATCATCGACTCCCAGAACCGTGCGGGCAATCTGTTGGGCCAACATCGTGAAACCTTGACCAACTTCAGATGTAGCGAACTTGATACTGACAACACCATCGCTGATACGGCAACGGGCAGTTGAATAGTCATCAAAACCTTCGCTGTACATCAGGTTCTTGATGCTGACACCCCAACCAACGCCACGCTTGATATTGGATGGTTGAGCGGTCAACCCTGTTCCGCCGGGAATCGTTCGCAGGTCGGCGGTACTACTCATCGGGGGAGGCATCGGTATCGCATCAGTCTCACGAATGCATTGAGCAACAGGAGCAACGCTGTCCATGATCTGTCCGGTAATCATGCGATCGCCAGTTTCCATTGCATTGAGTAACCGAATATCAACGGGGGAGATTCCAACGGCTGCCGCGAGTTTCTCCATTTGGCTTTCATGGGCAAAACAAGCCTGGACAACACCGAAGCCACGCATCGCGCCACACGGCGGGTTATTGGTACGAATCGCCCAGCCATCAACAATTGCGTTGTCGCATTTATACGGGCCTTGAGTATGGGTGATGCCATTAACGAGAACTGCCGGGGAAGTACTGCAATAAGCGCCTCCATCAAAAACCATACGCGCTTCAATTTTGACGATCTTGCCATTGGTGTCGGCGTGGTGTTTCATCCAAATCTTGGCCGGATGTCGGTGCACGTGTCCGTAGAAGCTTTCTTCTCGCCCATACGAAATGCGCACTGGTCGACCCGACTTCATTGCCAACAAAGCCGTATGGACTTGCAAGCTGATGTCTTCCCGCGCACCAAATGCACCGCCGACGCCACCCAGTACCAAACGAATATTTTCTTCGGGGATATTGAGACAATCGGCAATCTGCTTGCGATCTTCGTGAAGCCATTGGGTAGCCACATACATTTCAAGGCCAACGCCACCAGAATCGGGAACTGCTAGAGCAGATTCAAGACCAAGAAAGGCTTGATCTTGCATTCCGATTTCGTACGTTCCCTCGACCTGAATAGCACCGACAATCGATGTATCGCCGCTGATGATTCGTTGATGTCGAAAGATGTTTCCGTCGGGATGAATTTGTTCGGCGATACCTGAAATGCAATCCTCTGGGTTGGTGACAGGAGTGAGAACTTCATATGTGACTTTGATGGCGGCCAGCGCTCGTTGACAGGTTTCTGGATGATCGGCGGCAACCGCAGCTATTGGTTCGCCGCTATAACGAACGGTGTCACCAATGGCGGCGAAAACTGGTTGATCTTGGACAATCAAACCGTAGGTCAATTTTCCTGGTACGTCGGAGGCGGTGATGACTGTTGTGACACCGTCAATGGCATAGGCACCAGAAACGTCAATGGAAATAATGCGCGCATAAGGATGAGGGCTGCGCAATGTTGCACCCCACAGCATGTTGTCGGCCCACATGTCACTCGAAAACGCAAAGCCGCCTTGTACTTTGGCAACACCATCAGGACGACTTGCGCTCGTTCCTAAAGTTCCGTGACGCGTGCCTGTTGCTGCAACTGTTGAACTCACGAGCTCTTCCTTCGTTGATCAGCCACAGTTTTGACTGCTTCCAAAATTCGTCCGTAACCAGTACAGCGACAGATATTGCCCGAAAGCGCTTCGCGAATCTCGTCATCAGTGGGCTGAGGATTGTTTTCGAGAAGATGGTGAACTGCGACGATAAATCCAGGCGTGCAAAAACCGCATTGCACTCCGCCCTCAGACAAAAATGCCGATTGAACATCGGTGAGTGCGCCATCGGGTCCGAGACCTTCAACGGTTAAAATTTCGGTTTCAACCGCATCGGCGGCCATGACCAAGCACGAACAAACCGCTTTGTCGTCAACAATGACGGTGCAGCTGCCACATTCGCCCTGTTCGCAGGCTCCTTTTGCGCCCGGGAGTCCAAGGCGCTCTCGCAACACGTAGAGAAGGCTTTCGCCAATCCATGCATCTTTGACTTGGCGCACCTGACCGTTCACCCGCAATGAGTAGATCTCGTTTGATTGCGTAGCGTCCGAAACCGGGATATTGATACTCATGAAAAAGACCTAGTCAATAAACGTTGGGCTAAGACTCCAACTGCGTGCCGACGATATTCGGCGGTTGATCGATGATCGTCGATTGGGCGCGACTCCAACGCCACTTGTCGACCAAATTCTTCAGCGACTGACGGATCTAAAGTGGCGCCAGCACGAAGTGATGCTGATTTCATGAGCCATGCCTCGGCGCTGTGCGCACGAATAATTGTTGGGCCGACCGAACCCAACGCAATGGTCACGATGCCTTCATCACTGTCGCGAACGAGACAAGCTGATGCGGTCGAAATGACCATTGCATTGCGCGTTCCAACTTTGGCGTACCCTTGCCATCCAGCGATGATGGGCAACGAAACTGAGTGCACAAATTCAGATGGCTGCAGTGAATTTCTTTTGACACCCACCATGAAATCAGCAAATTCAATATCACGAGTGCCTTCTGGACCAATCACGTGGATGGTGGCATCTAATGCGGCTAGTACCGGTAGTGAATCTCCAGCAGGTGAACAGGTGCCTAGATTTCCACCGAGAGTTCCAGCTGCCCGAATCTGCGGTGAGCCAACCGTTCTGGCCGCCTGAGCGAGAGCAGGCACGAGCCGAGCGATTTCGCCATGCTCCATGTCGGCATAGGGGACCCCTGCACCGATAGTGATCCTTGATTGGCTTGCTCGCATTGACCACTCGGAAAGTTCTTTGACTTGGCGCAGGCTGATCATGATTTCGGGCTTGCGTCCGTGAAGGTTCACTTCAACCATGTAGTCGGTGCCCCCAGCGAGCAATTTTGCTGCGGGGTGTTCTTGAAAAACTTCAACGAGTTCGTCAACGCTTCGGGGAATGAGGACAGGCACGGATTTAGTTTACATTTTGTAAACAACTGGAGTGAGTTCTCAACCCAGCGAGATTTCCAATTCTCGGGCTTTCCTGCGCATCTTGACAAACGACATGCTGCCAGCGATCGCCATGATGCCAATCACCACGAGATACGCCAACCAGGGGAGGTTCTTGCCCGTAGTCAGAAGGTAGATGTCTGGAGCACCAAAGCTCGTCAGGGTAACGATTCCCCAAAGAATCGAATTGCGAACGTGATGCTGTGTGAGGGCCTCGACCATTTTCGCGGTCGCAAAGGCGAAAATCGGTGAGGAAACGACCTCGACACCAGCGAAAATCCAAATATTGATGCCATATTTCGCAAAAAAGACGTCAGCAAAGATGACTCGAAGGATGCTCCACGCCACGACAACTATAAACCAGACTCGCTCAAGTGAATTCTGCCTCGTTGCCACGGGCTACAGGTTAAAGGGGCGTAGGGTTTTATCGCTGTGTTTAATAAAACTCCTGTTCTTCCTGACCATCCCAAACATGCCACACGTGACATGTCGCTCGCACTCCACGCCTTCACGGCCACCGGAGTTCTCGTCGGAATGGCGGCTCTTGTTGCGGTACTCGATGGCTCGGCCCGTTTGGCCATCATTTGGCTTCTCGTCGCCCAGTTGATTGATGGTATTGACGGACCTTTGGCTCGGCGTCTCTTACCCGAGGAAGCCACCACGAAGTTTGACGGTTACGTACTCGACCTCGTGATCGATTTCGTCACTTGCGTTCTCGTTCCTGCAGCTTTCCTTTGGGAATTTAATATGGTTAATCACGATCGATCAGGAATGATCGCGGTGGCGGCCCTTTTAATGTTTTCCTGCTTGTGGTTCAGTCGCACAGATCAACAAGACTCCGAAAGTTGGTTCCACGGTTTTCCGGCATCATGGAACATGGTCGTACCAACCTTGTGGCTCTTAAATAGTTCACATTCTGTGACATTGGTAGTAGTTGCAATTCTGTCAATTTTGACGATGACTAATGTGCAATTCGCTCATCCTGTGCGCGTCGTTCAATGGCGAGTGTGGAATATGGCAGCTATCTCCATTTGGGTTGTCGGTGTGCTCTTCGGAACCATTTGGTCACCGAATATTCCGGCCCTACTCATAGCGCTGATCTTCGTCGGACCCTCAATGGTCGCTGCAGCAACTGTGGCTCGACACATTGAAGTCACGCGCAACGTTCAGTTATTCCGCCAGCGTTAAACAGCGATCATTTATTTCGCTGAGCCATCCCAGCCAGCAAAGGCGTCGATCGTTGCTTTGACATCGCCGAGGGGGTACAAAATCGGACACGTGCAACCGTGATCGATGTAGTGCTTCACCTTGGCACGTGCTTCGGCTGGTGTGCCACTAGCAGTCAGCATCTTGACAATCTCATCGGGCACAAGTTTGCTCGCGGCCACGACTTGTTCGTGGCTGGCGGGCCACGTGAGGACTTCGCCTACTTTGTCGAGCAACGACTGCGGAACTCCGGAAGCCTTCATGATGTGCGGTTGTTGTCCAAGATATTGAGTCACCATCAGTCGGGCCATATCAAGAGCAGTTTGACGATCTTCGTGAACGCTGCATACGACTAGTTGCGGTCGGTCAATATCGTTCAACGAACGACCAGCCTTAGCCGCTCCTTTTTCAAGGGCCTCAAGAGCCCGATCGTTGTAATCGGGAGACACCAAGTAATTAAGAACGACTCCATCAGCAATTTCGCCAGTGAGCTCCATCATTTGCATTCCGGTGGCACCGATATAGATCGGAACATCTTTTGGACGACGATCTTGATACACGTAGTCGAGTTCAACTCCATCAAGGTGGACGTACTCGCCATTGAATGTCACTGTTTCGTTGTTCAGTAATGCGCGAACTGTTGTGACAATTTCACGCATGACTCGTAACGGCTTTGATCGATCAATCCCAACTTTTTGTGCGAGCGGATCCCACCACGCACCAATACCCAGAATGACCCGACCTGGCGCCAAGTCGTCCAGTGTTGAAAATGTTGCCGCGAGACGAGCAGGATTGCGGCTCCAGCAATCGACGACGCCACTACCAACCTTGATGCGTTCAGTCACACTTGCGAAAGCAGCCATCGGAACAGTTGCTTCACGCACAAGTCGACTTTCGGCCTGCCAGACAGCATCGAATCCTTTGCTCTCGGCGTATTGCGCAAATTGCATTCCCTCACGAATGGTATGAGCGTCTTGTAGATAGATCGCGACGGGTTGAATGTTGTTGGTTTGGCTCATAATTAGTAGTGCCTTTGTGATTGTGAGGTTGTTTACATCTTTGCGAAAAGTCGTGCCGCGGCTTCAGAAGCCTTATGTCGAACTTCATCAAGGTCAACTCGTGTCGGCAAACCATCGTGAAGCAAACTTTCGCCTTCAGATGAACGCACGCTGAGCGCTCGAATCCCGGGAGTGAATGCCACGTGCCATGGACTGTCGCTGTGGTCGTAGCTCCAAGTCACCTGATCATCTCGACACTCGGGAATAAAAACGTAACTATTTTCTAACCAACTCCAAGCGAGATCAGGGGAGAGCGTGACATCATCTGCTCGGTAAGCCACATAGGCAAGACGCATTTCTTCGAGCATGTCAGCACCGATTCCATCGGTTCCAAGAATTATTTTGTTCGAACGCGATGCTGGTCGGGCGTAGCCGACACCGTTATTCATATTGCTACGGGGGTTATGAGCAATCGTTCCTCGAAGATTTCGGTCGAGATGCACGCAATGAACGAGAAGCCAATCACTTTGAGCGAGATTTTCAAGACGCGATCCTGCAGCGATGTCTTCAATTCCCTCGGCCACATGTATATGCACTCCGACACCTAGATCCTTCGCAAGACCAGAGGCGCTTTCGAGTAACTCATCCGAACAGGTGAACGCCGCGTGGACCCCAACCATCCCACGACCACCCGATGAAATGAAGCGTCGATTTTCTTCGAGACCTCGTTGACCAGCCTCTGCTCCATGGCGATCAGTGACACCGTACGAACACACCACCCGCACGCCAACTTCTTGACACGCCTGAGCAATGACATCGAGGCTTCCCTCAATCGCATTGGGGCTCTCATGGTGATCAATGATTCCTGTTGTCCCGCTCATCAATGCGTCAACGGCACCCAATTTCGCCGACCAATAAATCATGTCGAGGTCAAGCGCAGTGTCCAAGCGCCACCACACCTGCTGCAGTATCTCTAAAAAATTTGTTGGCTGTTTCGGTGGGGCCGGCATTCCACGCGCTAACGATGAATACAAATGATGGTGACCACAAACAAGACCAGAGGTGTTGCTTGTCATGTCAGTCGTTGTCTTCGTTTGTTGGGCGCATCGGCAACACGTTTCGCCATTGACCGTCGTAATCGAAAAGGGCTGTTGCAACTGCGCCGGCAGTCGGAACTAATCCGATTTCACCGACTCCCTTAATTCCGTAAGGTGCATTGGGTTCAGGAGACTCAACGAGAATGACCTTGACCGGCGGCATGTCCTTGGCACGAATGATTCCGAGTGAACGCAAGGTCTTATTCGTTGGAAAACCGGTTTCGGGATCGGACGGGAAGTTTTCGGATAGGGCGTAACCAAGGCCCATGTGCACTGAACCTTCAATCTGTCCCTCGCATAAAGTTGGATTCACTGCGAAACCTACGTCGTGGGCGGCGACAACTTCGATGACTTTTCCGGTCTCGCGATCGACGGTGACGAGTTGGGCGGCATAACCAAATGTTGAGTGAATCGTCGGGTTTTCAACTTCACCCAACTTCTGCGTCCAGTCAACTCGGTACTCGCCGTAGTGGTCGACACCAACGGCGCAGTTTGCGGCACGGGCGGCCTCACACGCGGCCTTGACTGCACCGGCGCCCATCAAGGTGCCACGTGAACCAGTGGTTTGTCCAAATCCGAGTTCACGAGTTGTATCGACGATCACTCGAATGCTGTCAGGATCAATTCCGAGTTCATGCACCGCTACTTGTAGAGCAACAGTGTGAATGCCTTGACCCATTTCAGTCCAACCGTGACGAACCTCAACGATTCCGTCTTCACGGAAATGAACGACCGATCCACTGATTTCTTTGAAACCGTTTCCGAGACCAGAGTTCTTGAGACCTAAACCAAGCCCGACAGCATGTCCGGACGCGATCGCAGCATCATAGAAAGGTTTGATTTCATCGAGGCAGCGTTCGGCGCCAAGACATCCATCATCCATGATCTGACCAGGTCCCCAAACAGCACCCGGCTTAATCACATTGCGTTTGCGCATTTCCCAACCCGAAATTCCTACCTTTTGGGCCAGGCGATCTATGACACCTTCCATGGCGAACTGCGCCTGGTTCGCTCCGAAACCTCGGAAGGCTCCGCACACCGGATTATTTGTTCGTGCGGCAATCGCTTCGACGTCAATGTTGGCCAATACGTACGGTCCGCTGGCGTGACCAGCCATACGTTCAAGCACTTTCATTCCAACACTTGCATAGGCGCCACTATCACCGAGTGCTCGAACCTTTAATGCGACAAGGTGGCCGTCGGCGTCACAGCCAGCTGTGTATTCCATACGAATCGGATGCCGTTTGGCGTGCATCAAGAATGATTCTTCTCGCGAAAGTGTGCACTTCACCGGTGCATCAAGCAACCATGCGGCGAGTGCAGCGTGCGCTTGATTGCTCATGTCTTCTTTGCCACC
>CAMDER010000022.1 GCA_945896935.1 Bifidobacterium breve
GTATCAACATCTTGAATGTGTTCAAAAACTAGGCAAGCGACGACTGCGTCAAAAGTTGAATCAAAAAAAGGAAGCCCGTCGGCTCCGGCTTTGCTGACGTGAAGTCCTCCGCCACGTTGAGCAGCGACAGTGACTTGATTCCAAGTCGGGTCAACACCTGCCACAAAACTTGCCCCAAGTTTCTTAACGAGCCGAGAGACTTGACCATCCCCGCAGCCCACGTCGAGAACATGATCCATGCCCTGTAGCTCTACGGTCGCCAAAGGCAAAATCTGTTCTTCATATTCAGCATCTGCGCCGTCTGTGAAGCCATCAATCCACCACTGAGCATTATCTTCCCACAGAGTATTTTCACTTGCAGTTGACGACGCTTCAATGTTCACATTGCGAGGTTAGGGCACGACTACCCTGTGCCTGTGACTACGAATCGAAAAACCTCAGTCAAATTCTCAGTATGGCCGTCTCCTGAGAGGGCATGGAACGATGTCCGCGACTTGGCAACTTATGCCGATTCAAACGGCTGGTATTCATTGTGGTACGCCGACCATTTCATGCCCAATGATGAATCAACTACCACGAAAGATGGCGATGTCTTTGAATGCTGGAGCATGATCTCGGCGATTGCGGCGATTACGAAAAATCTCCGTATTGGTTCTCTCGTTTCACCAACTACCTTTCGTCATCCGACAGTTCTCGCCAATATTGCTGCGACAATCGACCAAATTTCGAATGGTCGTCTCACCCTCGGGATCGGCGCAGGATGGCAAGTCAATGAACATCTTTCTTACGGCGTCGATCTGCTTGAAGGAAAAGAACGCGTCGACCGTTTCGAAGAAGCCATTCAAATCATTACTTCAATGTTGCGCAACGAGAGAACAACATTCGCCGGAAGGCACTTCTCAGTAACCGACGCCCCGTGTCAGCCCAGACCAATTCAAACTCCACTTCCCATCATGGTCGGAACGGGCGGACCGAGAATGTCAAAAATCACTGCCAAATATGCCAACGAATGGAATACCTGGGGAAATGTTTCCACTGCCACAGAACGTGTCGAGACTTTCTCGCGAGCATGTGAGGCGGTTGATCGAGAATGGGCCGACATCCACAAATCTGTTCAGGCGATGTTTTTCTTGGTCGATGACCAGGGGACCATTGAAAAGATTCGCAAAGTTGCTCCGAGAGACCGTTCAATCATCGGATCAAATGACCACATCATTGATCAAATCGGTCAACTGATTGCCCTTGGATTTGACGAGATCATCGTCCCGGACTTCACCTTAGGAAAAGATCCACAATCAAGAATTGATTCGTACGAAAAAATTCGCACTGAAATTTTGACCCACTTTTAATTAGGCATCATGAAACTTGTCGAAGATCGCCTGCGCAACTTCGTCGGGAAGCCATGTCTGCGCCTGCAAGTCTTCGAGAGTTGCTTTTTTCACAGCGTTAACTCCCCCAAAGGCTTTGGTGATTCTCTTTTTTCGTGCTTCACCTAATCCTAAAATTCCATCTAAAGCACTTGACACCATGCGCTTGTCACGTAATTCACGGTGAAATGAGTTGGCGAAACGGTGGGCTTCATCGCGGATGCGTTGAAGCATAAACAAGGCATCACTTCCCCGAGGCACTTCGACGGGCTCGGACTGACCAGGAATGAACACTTCCTCGAATCTCTTGGCTAATGAAGCAACTGGGATCTCGTGATCTAAACCGAGATTTCTCAAAACTCGCTCAGCGACCGCAAGTTGGCCTTTGCCTCCGTCAACGAGAAGAAGTTGAGGTGGATACACAAATCTTTTCGACCGAGGCTTTTGCTGTTGAGTCAATTCATCGGTTTCAATCGGTTGCTCGCGTTCTTCAATGTACGCAGTGAACCGTCTCGTCAACACCTCTTCCATCGCCGCATAATCATCGTTACCTGGAACCTCTTTGACCTTAAATCGGCGATACTCCCGCTTTGCCGGCAGACCATCTTCAAGAACAACCATTGAACCGACGTAATCGGTGCCTTGAAGATGCGCCATGTCGTAACACTCAATGCGTAACGGAGCCTCTGGAAGTCCTAAGAGATCCTGCAATTCAGTCAAAGCCTTGCTACGCGCATTGTGGTCACTTGAGCGCTTCATACGATGACGATGAAATTCTTCGGATGCATTACGAGTGACCAATTCGTGCAACTCGCGTTTATCGCCTCGTTGCGGGATTCGTATTTCAACTTTCGAACCACGTTGAAAACTCAACCACTCTTCATAAGTCGCCATCGCTAACGGAAGATCGGGTACGAGGACCATTTTCGGAACACCAAGAACCGGCTCGTCTCCGTATAAGGCCTCGATGATGCGATCAATCAGTCCCGATTGAGCAAGATCCTCAACTTTGTCGAGGATGAAACCTTTTCGTCCGACAACCCTGCCTTTGCGAACATAGAAAATTTGAATGGCCGCTTCTAGTTCGTCTTGGGCAATACCAATGAGGTCGATATCTTCACTCTTTTCGCCGACGATCTGCTGCTTCTCGAGCGCTTTCGTTACCGATTGCAGACGATCTCGTAGTCGTGCCGCCTTCTCGTATTCAAGAGCATCAGAGGCATTCGCCATATCTTGATGCAATTTTGCAACGACCTCATCAGTATCTCCATCAAGGAAGTCGCAGAACTCTTTCACCATTTCTGAATAAGCCTCGGCAGTTACCTCACCGACACAAGGAGCACTGCATTTCTCGATATGAAATAGCAAACATGGGCGACCAAGCTTGTTGTGCTGATTGAATTTTCCTGGACTACACGTTCGTATTGGAAACGTTCGAAGAAGTAAATCAAGCGTGTCGCGAATCGCATATGCATGTGGATACGGACCAAAATATCGTGTTCCCTTTCGGGTGCGACCTCTCATCACCACAGCACGAGGCCACTCTTCGTCGGTTGTTACAGCCAAAAATGGGTAACTTTTATCGTCGCGCAATCGAACGTTAAAACGTGGATGATGCTGTTTGATCAGACTGAATTCAAGAATGAGTGCTTCAACTTCGTTACGAACTGTCACCCATTCAACGGACTCAGCGGTCGCCACCATCTGAGCGGTTCGCGGATGCAACTGAGCCGGGTCCTGAAAATAGTTGGATAAACGCTGACGCAGATTTGACGCCTTTCCGACATAGATCACTCGACCATGAACATCTTTGAACTGGTACGAACCCGGGAGCTCGGGAATTGTTCCTGTAGGCGGGCGAGTAACCATGGTCGTCAGAGTTTAAAAAACTCGTTCAAATACCCAGCAATGGTTTGAGATAATGACCCGTATAACTGCCTTTTGTTTTTGCAACGACTTCGGGTGGTCCTTCAGCAACAACGAGACCTCCGCCGCTGCCGCCCTCTGGACCCAAATCGATGATCCAGTCGGCAGTTTTAATGACGTCGAGGCTGTGTTCGATGATTAGAACCGTGTTGCCTTGATCAACAAGACGCGACAGCACAGTCAGTAGGCGACGTACGTCCTCAAAGTGCAAACCAGTTGTTGGTTCATCTAAGAGATAAATCGTATGACCCGTGCTGCGCTTAGCCAGTTCGGAAGCAAGTTTGACGCGTTGGGCTTCGCCACCCGACAGAGTCGGAGCAGACTGACCAAGTCGAACGTATCCCAGTCCAACGTCAAGCAGTGTCTGCATATGTCGCGCAATCACCGGTTGATTGGAGAAGAAGTCAACCGCCTCTGCAACCGGCATATTTAAAACGTCAGCAATCGTCTTGCCCTTAAAGGTGACATCAAGAGTGTCGCGGTTATAACGAGCCCCTTTGCAAACCTCGCACTTCACATACACATCTGGCAAGAAATGCATTTCAATTTTGATCGTTCCGTCACCTGAACAAGCTTCGCATCGTCCGCCTTGGACATTGAATGAAAAGCGACCGGGCATGTACCCGCGTACCTTGGCCTCGGCTGTAGTCGCGAAGAGCTTTCGGATGTTGTCAAAAACCCCGGTATACGTTGCCGGGTTCGAGCGTGGAGTGCGACCAATCGGCGATTGATCCATGTCGATCACCTTGTCAAGATGTTCAATTCCGTTGATTTTCTTGTGCTTACCTGGAGCATCTTTCGACTTGTAAATTCTCTGCATTAAGACCGGCAACAAAATGTCCCGAATCAACGTACTCTTTCCGCTGCCCGACACGCCTGTGACCGCCACAAAGCAGCCCAAAGGAATTCTCACCGTCACGTCTTGCAAGTTGTGTTCTTTGGCTCCGACAACCTCGAGCCATTGCGCTTTGGGTTTGCGCCGTATTTCGGGAACTGGAATTGAACGCTTACCTGACAAATATTGCCCAGTCACAGATTCTTTGACCTTTAAAATTCCTTTGACCGGGCCGCTGTACACAACTTCGCCGCCATGTTCTCCGGCTCCTGGTCCAATGTCAACGATCCAGTCACTTTCGCGAATTGTTTCCTCATCGTGTTCAACAACAAGAACCGAGTTACCAAGATCGCGAAGGCGCAACAGAGTTTCGATTAATCGACGATTGTCTCGTTGATGAAGACCAATTGATGGTTCATCGAGAACATACAGCGTTCCCACTAAACCCGAACCTATTTGACTGGCAAGGCGAATACGTTGAGCCTCTCCGCCGGCCAATGTTCCTGCGGTGCGAGAAAGACTCAAATAATCAAGACCTACATCAAGAAGGAATCCGAGCCTCGCGTTGATCTCTTTGACAACTCGTTCGGCGATTGTTCGATCGCGATCCGACAAGGTGAGCTCGCCCAAAAACTTGGCCGAATTTCCAATAGACATTTCACACACTTCGGAAATGTGTTTGCCATTGATAGTGATCGCTAGTGTCGCGGGCTTGAGTCGTGCACCCTCGCATGCCAAACAAGGAACAAGACGCATATAGCCCTCGTATTGTTCGCGGCTCCAGTCGCTTTCAGCCTGCTCATGACGACGTTTGATCCACGGAATCACACCTTCGAAAGTTGTGTTGAACTGACGGGCCTTGCCGTAGCGATTCTTGAATTTAACGACGATGTTTCCCGGAAGACCGTGCAAGACAAGCTTCTGCGACTTCGCTGGCAACTTACCCCAAGGTTTCGTGAGATCGATCTTGTGATCTTCGGCGACCGATTCAAGAATACGATGGAAAAACCCAGTCGTGGCACTTCGCCAGGGAGCGATTGCTCCAGCATTTAAAGCAAGATCAGAATCGGGAATCACCAATTCAGCGTCAACTTCAAAAGTCGTACCTAAACCGTCACAGGTCACACAGGCGCCGTAGGGAGAGTTAAACGAGAAGTTCTTCGGTTCAGGCTTTTCAAATGAATCGCCACATTTTGGACAAGCCAAGAACTGACTGAAAGTCAATACGTCATCTGACTCGGTCACCAAGATCTGAGCGACGCCTTCTCCAAATTTGAGCGCCGTTTCCATACTGTCGGTCAGTCGGCGGCGATTATCGCCTTTGGCTATCAAGCGATCAATGACAATTTCAATGGTGTGCTGATCGTAGCGACCAAGTTTTTGATCGGTTTTTAAAAACTCCGTAATGTCGACGATCTCGCCATCGATACGAGCACGCACAAAGCCTTGCCCAGCGAAATCATTGAGCAATGCTTCATACTCCCCTTTTCGGCCTTTGACAACAGGCGCCAAGACCATAAAACGAGTTCCCTCTTCAAGAGTCATTACTCGATCAACGATCTCGGAAGGAGTCTGCAAAGACAACTTTGTCCCATCGTTCGGACAATGTTGAATACCAATACGGGCATACAACAGACGTAAATAATCGTATACCTCGGTCATAGTTCCGACCGTTGATCGCGGATTGCTGCTGGCCGACTTTTGATCGATTGAAATTGCCGGTGATAATCCTTCGATGAAATCAACATCTGGCGGATCTTTTTGACCTAAGAATTGACGCGCATAAGCACTCAAAGATTCAACGTATCGACGTTGGCCCTCTGCGTAAATGGTGTCGAAGGCTAGAGAAGATTTGCCGGATCCAGATAGACCAGTGAAAACGACCATCTTGTCTCGGGGAATATCAATATTGATGTTCTTGAGATTGTGCTGGCGTGCGCCGCGTACGATGAGCCGATCAGACATGGTTGAAGGTTAGTGACTTGAAGGTAGCCGTGCCTTAACCTGCATCCTTAATTTGGCGGCGCAGATCGTTGATTTCGTCACGCAAACGAGCCGCGTATTCAAACTTCAAATCTGCTGCCGCCTCATGCATTTCTTGTTCCAAAGTCAGCACCAAACGTGACAGTTCCTGTTGCGGGAGTGTACGCAATTCACTCTTGACCTTGTCACGTTCTTTCTGACGACGGCGATCTTTGCCCGGCACGGGAGCCGAATCATCTCCGCCTATATGCAAAAGAGCCAAGATATCACTCACGGCTTTGCGAATTGTTTGAGGATTAATACCGTGTTCAAGGTTGTACGCAACCTGCAACTGACGCCGTCGGTTCGTTTCCGATATTGCTTTCTCCATCGATGGCGTCACGCGATCGGCATACATCACCACCTGTCCGTCAACATTTCGAGCGGCACGACCAATCATTTGAATGAGAGATGTCTCACTACGAAGGAAGCCTTCTTTATCAGCATCAAGAATCGCGACCAAACTCACTTCTGGAAGATCAAGACCTTCTCTCAGCAAATTAATACCGACTAGCACGTCGAACTCACCAAGACGTAAAGCCCGCAGAATTTCGATGCGTTGAATGGTGTCAATATTTGAGTGCAAATACCTCACCCGCATACCCTGTTCAAGCAAGTAGTCAGTGAGGTCCTCGGCCATCTTCTTAGTCAAGGTCGTCACCAAGACTCGGTCGCCCATCGTGACTCGTTTGTTCACTTGATCCATCAAATCGTCAATTTGGCCCTTTGTTGGCTTGATAATGACCTCTGGATCAACTAACCCAGTCGGACGAACAATCTGCTCTACAACTTGCTCAGAAATCTTGATTTCGTACGGACTCGGAGTGGCCGAAAGAAAGACACATTGATTGACGCGTTCAACAACTTCTTCAAAATGCAGCGGCCGGTTATCACGAGCACTTGGCAAGCGAAACCCGTGTTCAACGAGGATGTCTTTGCGACTACGGTCTCCCGCAAATTGACCGTGCAACTGCGGCACCGCAACGTGGCTTTCATCGATCACTAACAAGAAGTCTTTTGGAAAGTAATCAAGCAGAGTGAACGGGGGCTCTCCGGACTGACGTCCGTCAATATGCCTTGAGTAGTTCTCGATGCCATTGCAATAACCGACCTCTTGCATCATTTCTAAGTCGTACTGGGTGCGCATGCGTAATCTCTGGGCTTCGAGAAGTTTTCCTTCAGCCTCAAAAAAGGCGAGGCGCTCTTGCAACTCACTTTCAATTCCCACTACTGCTCGACGCATTCGTTCGTCACCTGCGACATAATGAGTAGCCGGAAATACGACGGTCCGATTCAACTCTCGTAATGTTTCTCCAGTCAACGGATCAATCATGGTGAGGCGTTCGACTGTGTCACCAAACATTTCTACCCGCAGGACAGATTCTTCGTACGCAGGGTGGATCTCTATGGTGTCACCTCTCACCCGAAATTTGCCGCGACCAAGACTCATGTCATTACGGTCGTATTGCAAATCAACAAGGCGACGCAAAATACTACGCATGTCGTAATCGACGTTGGTGTGGAGTTCTAAAAGTTGACCGCGATATTCATCGGGGTCGCCCATTCCGTAGATGCATGACACTGAGGCCACGACAATTGTGTCTCGACGAGTTAATAGTGCAGCGGTTGCCGAGTGACGCAAGCGATCAATGTCGTCATTAATTGACGAGTCCTTTTCAATAAACGTATCCGACGAAGCGATGTAGGCCTCAGGTTGGTAGTAGTCGTAATAAGAAACGAAATACTCAACTCGATTATCAGGAAAAAACTCCATCATTTCTTGAGCAAGTTGAGCCGCCAAACTTTTATTGGGCGCAAGGATCAACGTTGGACGTTGAGTCTTTTCAATAGTCCAGGCAATCGTCGCACTTTTACCTGAACCTGTGATACCGAGCAAGGTTTGAAACCGCAAACCAGACTCAATGCCGGCAGTTAAATCTGCGATTGCCTTGGGTTGATCACCAGCTGGCGAATAGTCCGAGACCACCCGAAACGGAATGTTGTCTTCAACAGAAACTAAATCACTCATGTGTTCTTGTTCGGAGACTTGGGCCCAGCATTTGGCGTCGGAGTAATAGGTTCGTAGTCGGCTGGAAGTTGCGGGAGCGAGACCAACCACGTCCATAATTGGTCGATTTGAGCGGTCAGACTTTCAAGATCACCGCTGTTGTCAATCACGAAATCGGCTGTCTCTAAACGTTGCTCTCTGGTGGCCTGCCGACTGATGCGAGCCCGTGCGTCTTCTTCAGCGAAACCTCGGAAGTTCACTAATCGTTCAACCTGGACCTCAATTGGAACATCGACAACGATTTTTCCTTGCAACCCTTCACGCGGATTTTCGGTCAGTAACGGGATATCGAGAATGACCACTCGATCAGTCGTGCGCTGCTCAATCATGCGCCGATTCATCTCTTTGCCAACCGCGGGATGGACGATCGCGTTGAGCGCCTTTAGGGCGTCCGGGTCGGTAAAAACAATGTTGGCAACTGCTTGACGATCTAAAGAGCCATCGGCTGCCAGGACTTCTGAGCCAAACTTGGCAGCCAATTCAGTCAACACAGGAGACCCAGGCAATTGGACCTCACGCACGATTGCATCGGCATCGATAATGATCGCACCTTTGCCTTCGAGCAACAACGAAACGGTTGATTTTCCAGATCCGATACCACCGGTAAGTCCAACAAGAATCACAACATCACGCTACGGCATTGGTCGCCAGGTACTCTAACTATTCGTGGACGAACGCAGGATTGCTCGGGGTCGCAAAAAACCAGCCGCCAATCATCCCTCAATGAGGGCAGTCACAGGACAAGATCAGACCGGTGAATTGTCGTGGCCTTTGGTCGACCGTCGTCAAAATCAGGTTCAACAGTCCACCGGAATCGAGAGGCGTCAACTTGTTGACCGCGATCATCTTGAGCGACTGTCGACCGCGAATCAGATTCTTCTCTCATTGCAGAAAATTGCGATCACGCTCCCATCATCGTTTGACCTAGAGAAAGTCTTAGATCAAGGGGTTACCCAAGTACAAGAACTCATCGGATCTGACATTGTGACGATCTTGCTCACGAAGACTGATGGAACAGCGATGTTCATTGTGCGCGGACGTGGCTCTGCTCAGCAAATGCATCTTGAAATTGATTCTCTTCCTCGTCACATCGCTCAGGCCCTCGATTACAACCACAGCGTGTCCTTCGATCTTTCACCGACAGTTCGGGGATTCGCCGATGAAGCAAGCATCGGTGCATATTGCGCTCTCCGTTCACGCGGATTCGTGGTTGGTCTCATCGCCGCTGAATGGCGTCAATCAAAAGACGTCACGCAACAAACACAAATTCTCACTGGAATCGCTGATGCGTTAGGTGTTGCCGTGGACAACGCACGTTTATTTCGCGATATTCGGCAGCAAAGTGCTTCTGAAGAAAGATTGCGTATTGCGCGTGATTTGCATGATCGCACCGGAAGTACTTTGGCGTTCATAGGTCTTGAACTTGACCGCCTCATCCGTAATGAAAATGCGTCTGAAAAACAAATTGAGCTTTCAGAGATTCGTGAGCAGGTGAGTCGGACAGTTAGTGAAGTTCGAGAGATGCTGTACGACCTCAGAACTGGCCAAGACGGACAAAACTCCTTGAGCGAAACAGTTCGTGAATTCGCTGAACGCGTCAGCGCTAGAACTGACATCAAAGTTAAATGTGAGTTTTCAGTCCCATTTATCGGGGATTCATATCTAACTAATGAGATATGGGAAATGATGAAAGAGGCGATCCTTAATGCTGAACGGCACTCACAAGGATCACAAGTATTTGTCACCACATCCACTGGCGACAAACTTTGGACAGTGTCGATCATTGACAACGGAATCGGCTTAAATTCGGACAACAAGCGCCAAGACGCGTATGGAATAACTGGCATGTTTGAACGGGCCGAAAGTATCGGTGCCGAAATTGTCATTGTTTCTCCGTTACCCGACCAAAATTATGGAACCGAAGTCGTGATCAGCATTCCAATTGACGTGTTGAACGATCCAGGAGACAAGTCGCAATGAGGATCATGCTGGTTGATGACCACCACTTATTGCGACAATCACTGAAACGCCAATTTGAAGAACTAGGACATGAAGTAGTCGCCGATGTATCCGATGGAATAAGTGCAGTCTCGGCGGCCCTCACTACACGACCCGACGTCATCTTGATGGATATCTCTATGGGAGAAGGAGATGGAATCACAGCTTGTCGCGCCATCATGGAAGCCGACGCGCGCCAACGGGTGTTGATGCTGACAATGCACGCAGAAATTGATCTCGTTCGTCAATCATTAAAAGCTGGAGCGGTTGGATATCTCACCAAAGATGCAACATTCGACGAAGTTTTGCGCGCTCTGAATCTGGCCTGCAATGGCGATGTGATTATTTCGCCAGAATTTGCCCACGCCTTGTTACAAGAGGCTGAAGATCAACAGGTGATTCAACCGTCGGCACTCAGCGAACGCGAAATGGAAGTGCTACAACTTCTTGCCGAGGGACATTCAACCCCCGAGATTGCGAACACCTTGTTCATCAGCCAGAAGACAGTGAAGAACCACCTCGCATCGATCTACGAAAAAATTGACGCCCGGGACCGCACTCATGCAGTCATCCGGGCGGTCAAAATTGGAATCATTAAAATCGGGCCGTGAGCCCCGAGTGGTCAGGCCTCTGGTGCGGTTTCAGCTTCGGCGGCTGCGGCTGCGGCTGCTAAAGCAGCGCCTTCTTCACCTTCGCCGTAGTACTCGGCCCACGTTGCTTCACGTGAAGCATCGTCGGCACCAGCTGACCAATTTCCGTGCTCATCGACTTCGAAGTGCTTACGATATTCTTCAGCGAGTTCTCCACCTTCGGCAGCCTGCTTGATGCTGAGGCTGATGCGACGACGAGCGAGATCGAGATCGATGATCTTGACCCACAACTCTTCGCCTGGAGTAACAACTTGCTCGGGAGCTTCGACGTGCTGGGTGCTCATTTCTGAAATGTGCACGAGACCTTCGATACCTTCGCCAACCTGTACGAATCCACCGAATGGAACCAACTTGGTGACCCGGCCGTAGACGAGTTGGCCAACTTCGTGACCCGATGCGAAGACTTCCCACGGATCTTTTTCGGTCTGCTTACGTGACAAGCTGATGCGCTCACGCTCGTAATCGATGTCGAGGACCTTGACTGTGACCTTGTCACCGATGGCGACAACTGAACCTGGGTGATCGACATGATTCCAGGACAATTCACTCACATGGATGAGTCCGTCCATACCGCCGAGATCGACGAATGCACCAAAGGCAACAACGCTCGAAACGACACCCTCGCGGACATCGCCAACCTTGAGATTGGTCAAGAAGCCATCTCGAGCTTCTTTTTGGGTCTCTTCGAGGTACGCACGACGTGACAAGACCACGTTGTTACGGTTCTTGTCGAGTTCAATGATCTTGGCCTGCAACACTTTGCCAACGTAAGGCAACAGGTCGCGAACACGGCGCAATTCAACGAGTGACGCTGGCAAGAAGCCACGCAAGCCGATGTCAACGATGAGTCCACCCTTGACAACCTCGATGACGAGGCCTTCGACCATTTCTTCGTTTTCTTTCTTCTTTTCAATTGTTCCCCAGGCACGCTCGTACTGAGCGCGCTTCTTGGAGAGAATCAAACGACCTTCTTTGTCTTCTTTAGTCAGAACTAAAGCTTCGACCTGCTCGCCTAACTTGACGATTTCGCCGGGATCAACATCGTTACGAATGCTGAGTTCTCGTGAGGGAATAACACCTTCACTCTTGTAGCCAATATCGAGAAGAACTTCGTCTTTGTCGATCTTTACAACGATTCCGAAAACGACTTGACCGTCTTCGACTTCAACCATGGTGCCTTCAATCGCATCGGCAAATGAACCAACTAGGTCGTTTTCAGTAATTTGGCGGGGAACGTAATTTCCTTCAGCGTCGAATGTTCCCATTGCAGAGGAAATTGACGTGGAGGGGCTCAGAGTGTCGGACAAGGGAAATTCACTTTCATAAGAACAACGAACCCAACTTTTGGAATCGCCGTTGATTGGACAGGGACATGTTCTGCCGAACGGTAGAACCCTGCAAAGTTACCAGTCCAGAGGCACTATTCCCCCGCCCGACCCATTTTCCAGACTGGTTGAGTGCTTCGTCGCCCGCACCAAAAACTCCGGTGATTCAACGGTCGGCGGGGCTTCGACATAGACACCTGGCTCGACCGACGAAATTGAATTAATAGTAAATCCACACTGAGACAACAAAAAGCGCAATTCACGGGGTGTATAACAGCCAGTCCAGAGATCGACTTGCCGAGACTCCCCGGCGTTGTTGCGGATTTCCGTGACCTCGTGAGACACTCCGTTCAAGGCGTCAAAAGTCGCATCTACGTGGTATTTCACCGCGTAATAAGCGCTAAATGCCGACAATGCAAGCTGGCCACCTGGACGCAGACATTCACCCATTCCCCGCACCACGGCTTCATCGTCGCCTTGAGCGGTCATGAGACCGAAAGCGCCCTGACACAGACAGATCACCGCGTCGAATCCCCGGAGGTGTTCGGCTGTGCCAAGAGATCGGGCGTCGAGCCGTTCAAAGGATGACCCCACCACGGCATCTTCTTGAGCAATGTCAATGAAGTCCTGGCTGATATCAATTCCATGAACCACGAGCCCCCGCCGAGCGAGTTCGTGGGCGTGACGACCTGGTCCACACCCCACGTCAAGAACCCGCTGCCCGGGCTTGAGATCAAGATGCTTCATCAAGAAGTCGATTTCTTGAACAGTCCCCTTGGTGAATGAATACCGCAAGTAGGCGCGGCCCATATGACTCGCCATTGATTCAAACCAGTGATCAGTCATCAAACACCGGCAAAATTTACGACTTGGCCTCGGCCCAAGTTGCCCCCCATGCCGAATTCACCGCAAGGGGTACATCGAGCACTGTGGCGTTGTGCATGATTTCAAGAACCAATTTTTCAACCTGATCCTTTTCACCGTGCGGAACCTCGACAATGACTTCATCATGAACCTGCAACACTAAACGACTCACTAAGTCAGCGGTGCTGAGGGCTACATCTATCCTGATCAACGCGATTTTGAAAATATCGGCAGCCAAACCCTGAATCGCTGCATTCATTGCTTGACGTTCACCTGCTTGGCGAATTCGAAAGTTTGCATTTTCAAGTTCGGGGATTCGCCGACGTCGTCCAAAAAGGGTTTCGGTGTAACCACGAGTCTTTGCTTCAGCGACCGTGCGATCCATGTACGCCTGAACATTCGGAAAGGCCACAAAGTACGCATCAAGTATTTCTGCGGCTTCATCGGTCCGAATACCAAGGCGTTGACCGAGACCAAACGCTTCCATGCCGTACGCAAGTCCGTAGGACACCATTTTTGCTTTCGATCGTTGTTCGTAGGTGACATCACTCTGTAGAACGCCAAACACTCGCGCTGCCGTTGCACTATGAACGTCTTGACCACTCGTGAATGCTTCAATCAATCCGGGATCGTTGGCTAAGTGAGCGATACAACGCAGTTCGATCTGGTTGTAGTCGGCGACCATCAATTCACAGCCAGGTGACGCCACGAAAGCGGTGCGAAATACCCGTCCTTCTTCGGTACGAGTTGGAATGTTATGAAGATTCGGTTGGTCGCTTGAGAGCCGACCAGTTCGAGCAACCGTTTGATTAAACGTTGCATGTATTCGTCCATCGGCTGCGACTTCGGCGAGCAAACCTTCTCCGTAAGTACCACGCAATTTTTCAATTTCGCGATACCGCATTAACGGATCAATAAATTCGGGCCAGTCATCTCGTAATTTTTCCAGGGTCCCAGCATCAGTTGAGTAGCCAGTTTTGGTCTTTTTCGGGGGTTTCAAGCCACGCTCTTCAAACAAAATCTTTCCAAGTTGTGCCGTTGAATTTGGATTGAACGGATATCCCGCAAGAGTTTGAATCTGATCTGACAATTCACGGGCTTGCGCCGTTAAGCGCTCCGCGATTGATTTCAACTGCTGTCGATCGACGGCGATTCCTAAAAATTCCATGCGTGCAAGAACACGAACCAAAGGGTTTTCCATGTCGTCATACAACGTTCGCATACCTTGCGCATCGAGAGCCCTGAGCAGTTCTTCACTCACGTGGTGAGTTGCGAGCGCATCACGACCCGCCCGTTGCGCGTCATCAATACCAGTCGCATCCAAATCAAGTTGACCCGAACTAGCCGCGTCATCTTCGGGATAACGAACCCCAGAATATTTGACAACCAAGTCGGCGAGCGAGTATTTCGTCTGTGCAGGATCAATGAGATAGGCCGCAATCGCCGTATCAAGAACGAGACCCTGTAGATCGATACCCATATGCAACAAACTGCGCATGATCGGTTTTGCATCATGGGCTCGAAATGCACAACTCCGCAAACTTTTTTGCACGTCTACATCGCGCAACAATGCAACTGGCACCCACATCGTTGATGATTGCTCAACGACAACAGAGATTCCGAGTCCAATCACATCGGACCGCCCTGCCTCACCAATCCATTGCGCAGCAATGTTAAAAATGCGATCAGATTTAAGTAACGCAACAACCTCAGTGGCTGATTCGGCAAGTGTTACTTCGGCATGCAGCACTTGAGTCTCGGGGACAGTTGTATCTGCGACAAAAGTGTCAACTTCGGCGCTATGTCCCAACAACTGCAAAACATCGCGGAACCTGTTGTGCATCGATTTGAACTCGAGGAAATCAAATAGCCGTGCAACTTCTGGGGCGTTCGGCGTGACCGCGAGATTGGTGAGGTCGACATTGATGGGCGCATCATGTCGAAGGGTCATCAAATCTTCATTTTTACGAGCCAATTGCTCGTTCTCTATGAGTGATGCTTTTAACTTTGGAGTTTGTTCATCAGCGTGAGCGAAAATCCCATCGAGTCCGCCATAGGTAGCGATCAATTTTGCGGCAGTCTTTTCGCCGACACCTGGAACGCCCGGCAAGTTGTCACTCGGGTCACCACGCAACGCTGCGTACGCAACATATTGTTTTGGAGTGACACCAGTTCTTGCAAAAATTCCCGCTTCGTCGTACAGCGCATAATCAGAAACTCCGCGCTTGTTGTACAAAACCCGAACATCAGGATCTCGAACAAGTTGATAACTATCACGATCTCCGGTGACGATGATGACCTTGAAACCAACGTCAACCGCTTGATCGGCAACAGTGGCAATGACGTCGTCGGCCTCGAAGCCAGA
>CAMDER010000023.1 GCA_945896935.1 Bifidobacterium breve
CGGGTATCGGTATGGCGAGCCCCGCGATGACTTCGCTTGTTGCTAACGCGGTTGATGATAATGATCTCGGTGTTGCCGGTGCGATGCAACAACTGATGACGCAAATGGGCGCAGTATTCGGATCGGTCGTGATGGTGACTGTGCAACAAGGTGTTGGCGGCGGAGATCCAACGCCGGGCTCGTATCGAGCGGCGTTTCATGTGGCTGCTGGTGTCGCGTGCGTCGCAGTGTTTACCGCGTCACGCGTCCGCTCAACCCCACGAACAAACTGATTGCAGTTTTATTCGGTGATGGCCTTGATTTCGTCGGCGACCTTGGCGGTGATGTCGCTCTGCGGAATGGCTGTCTGCATCGCCATCATCTTCATCATGTCGCCAGCGACCTTGATCTTGCCGCCCATGAAAGCCTGCATCGCAGCAGCCTGATCGTTGAGACCAAAAATCTGACGAGCAGTTGCCCAGTCGGTGGTCACGACAGCATCGGGGTTTTCGAGTTCGCCGAGTTCAACTTCCATCTCGCCCGACGAGGTGTCCATGTAACTCTTGATGGAGCCGTCACCAAAAGGAACATCGGTGATGACCTGATTGATGCGGATCACTGCGGTGATCTTGGGAGCCTGGCCTTGGTACTTGGCACGGATGGCCTTGGCGGCATCCATCCATTCATCGGAAAGAAAAGGAAATGTCATGTCTGAGACAATAGTCCCGACGCCCCTTTAGGGTCGCAACGTGGTCGTACTCGTCGAAACATCATTGAGGAACGACTGGTCAATCTGCACGCCGGCGCCCGACCCTTGAGGTAGGCGGACCTGGCCGTTCTCGAGACGAATCGGGTCGGTGACGATGTCTTTCTTCCAGAATCGTTCAGACGCCGAAACATCACCTGTAATGGTGAAATTGGGGAGTCCCGCCAGTGCCAGATTCATTGCCCGACCAATGCCGGTCTCGAGCATGCCTCCACACCACACCGGAATGCCTCGCTCACGACACACATCGTGAATACGCACGGCCTCGAGATAGCCCCCAACGCGACCGGCCTTGATGTTGATGATCGAGCAGGCGCCACGTTCGATGGCGTCGACGGCGGCGAGTGTCGACACGATTGATTCATCAAGACAAATCGGCGTGCGCACTTGCTTGGCGATGAGTGCATGACCCGTGATGTCATCTTCGGGAAGTGGTTGTTCAATCAGCAATAAGTTGAATGGATCAAGTTGTGCCAGCAGTGGTCCGTCATTGCGCGTGAACGCAGTGTTGGCGTCAACTTGTAATGGAATGTGATCGCCAAAAGTTTGGCGAATCACGCGCACGGGTTCGATATCCCAACCAGGCTCAATCTTCAACTTGATACGGGCGTAACCTTCATTGAGATATCCGCCGACAGTTGTGACAAGTTCATCAATTGAATTGGCGATACCAACTGAAACTCCCGATGGAATGAGTTCATTCACCGAACCTAAATGTGATGCGAGTGAAACATTATTGGCACGCAACTGCGCATCGAGCACTGCTGCTTCGAGGGCAGCCTTGGCCATGCGATGATCTTTGACTGGTTCAAGAATATGTGCGACATCGTGAGCCGACATGTGGCCACCATTGAAAGCAAACAAACGCGGAATGAGGTGATGAATCATCACATGTTGCGAGCCCTCAACATATTCGCTCGAATACAACGGATCATTTCCTGAAACGCATTCGCCCCAGCCAACATGCGAATCGGTTTCAACCCGAACCAGCAAAATGTCTCGTGAGTTTTCGGTGCCAAATGAAGTACGAAACGGCGTCACCAACGGCAATAAAATTCGACGCAGTTCTATGGCGCGAATAGTGATGGGTTCAAGGTTGTCAATCATGTGTTGCCTCTCGGTGTGAGCACATACGAACCGTCTTGGGTAAAGCCGGTGATTTCATGGGTTGTGAAAGCTTGTGAAAGTTGTTCGCGCATTTTGAGACGCCAGGCTCGTGCAGCTTCGGGGTCGGTGCGACGTAATTGCACGATGTCAGTGGGTGTCTCGACAAAAATTGTTTCGACGTCGGTTCCACGAGTTTGCGAAGAGCCGATATTCCAACGGGCCAATAAGCGGTCGGTTTCATCATCGCCGTTGATCTCGTCATTGAGTGGACCATAGAAGTTGATATGAAACTCAACGGCATTGGCGCCAAGTCGCTCAATGTTGAACCAAGCGTTGCGACGAACGAGGGGGTCGAAGGTCCAGGTGATGGCGGTAAGTCCAGCATCGATGGCCCATTGTTTTTGATGGTTCTTCATTGCGGTGCCCAGACCCGAGTTTTGTAGTTCTGGTAGGACGCCAGTGATGTGAGAGTGCAAACACCAGTCATGACGGTGACGTGCCAACATGCCAAACGAACACGCGCCCATAGTTTGGTCATCGTCGGCACTGAAAGCGCCTGAAATGTAGCCTCCCGAGTGCGAGAGCGCCATCAGATAGTCGGCACTCACCATGTCGCCCGTTCCTGGACCCCAGACTTGGTCGGCAGTTTGTCGAACCAACTGCATGTCGGCCAACGAACTGGCGAGACGAATGTTGAATTCAGCTGCCACGGGCATTTTTGTACGCAAGTCGAACGGCAAGGGCTTCGTGGGCAAGTGGCGAGGTATCTTCAGCAAATTCTGATCGATACGTTTCGTCGGTTGATAAGACGACGGTGAAGTACATGCCGATAAAGGCACCCAAGAATCCGGCAACCCGTAACAATGATTCGGTGAGGACAAGATTGCGGTGACTGACCGTCCAAGTAAAGAACACATGTGATTGATCAGTCATCATCCATGCCAATTGAGTGTCGAGTGAAATTGCCAGAAAGCCAAAGATGATGAAGAACATTGTGAGAACTAATGCGACAAACGTGATCTGCACCGATTGATTAAAAGTTGTAACCAGGGCCAAGTCAACTTTTTCACTGGTTGAAAATTCTTGTGGGGGAGTTTCGCCAGTGGGCAACTCAAGACCTTCAGCTGGTGTGCCAACAATTAATCGTTGGACTTCGCTCCATGATTCAAACTTGGTTAATCCAGCAATTGCCTGCGGAATACGGGAGAGCACAAAGACGGCACCCAAAAGAAAAAAGATTCCGACTCCGAGTAGATAGGGGATTCCACTCAGTTGTCCCGCAACTTGCCACACCTCGGCGTTGATGAAAAGGAATGTGGTGAATAAGAGCAGTAGGGGTAATGCTCGAACAAGAAGTCGTCCGAGCATGGCGGCCTGCGAAATTGAACTGCGCAAGGCCCACGACAGTAGATGTCCTAAGGCAAAACTGGCCGCGACATAAATGATGCCCAAAATTGTGACGCCACCGAGCAGAGCCTGGATGGAGTCACCCCACTGCTGAAAGAGCGCGCTTGGGATGGCCGGCCCGATGACGAAGGCGATTAATTCGGGCTTGCCAATTTCTTTGGGAATGGCAAGGAAGGGTCGTTGCAAAACCAAGTTGGTCAACGACCAGCCGATGATGAGGCTGGTGAGCGTGATGCCGGCCGCGACCAGATTTCGAGTAACCGACCATTCGGCCAAATTGAGCGCGTTCAGCCCGCCCGCCAAATAGGCAACGATCAGAAAGGGCAGGGCTCGGGTCCAGATGTCGGTTCGGGCCGAATAGTTGGAGATGAAGTGCGGAACCCCGCGGCTAATGAACCAGTTCTCGATGGCCTTGTATTGGGTGCGGTCCATGATGAGAGCCTAGAGGGTGACGATAAACCACCTTGTGACGACAGTTTTGAACGAAATGTCAAATGCATTCGTCAGTAAAGGTGGCGACCGAGCAACATGATGGATACCTATGGCACGCATTCTCGTTTCCGAAGAAATTGCCGACGGTGGTCTTGACCGCCTTCGCGCAGCTGGACACATCGTCGACGTACAACTCGACCTCACCCCCGAGACGCTTCCAGCGGCTCTGAAGGGTGCTCACGCCCTGATTATTCGCTCAGCAACGCAGGTCACTGCCGAAGCCCTCGAGTTCGCCGATGAACTCATCGTGGTCGGTCGGGCCGGTATCGGTCTCGACAACGTCGATGTTGAAGCCGCCACTCGTCGCGGCGTGATGGTGGTCAACGCTCCGCAAAGCAACATCGTGTCGGCAGCCGAACACACCATGGCTTTGCTCATGGCGTGCGCCCGCAATGTGCCCCAGGCGCATGCCGCGTTGAAGGCTGGTCGTTGGGAACGCAGCAAGTGGGAAGGTGTCGAACTCGCCGACAAGACGCTTGGTGTCATCGGTCTTGGTCGTATCGGCAAGTTGGTTGCGCAACGCGCGCTTGCATTTGGCATGCGCCTTGTTGCATACGATCCATTTGTTTCTGAAGAACGAGCGCGACAAATGAACGTTGAAATGATGAGCCTTGATGACGTCATTGCGCAAAGTGATTTCATCACGGTGCACTTGCCAAAGACCAAAGAGACCAAGGGCATTATTGGCCGCGAAATTTTGGCCAAGGCCAAGCCCGACCTGCGCGTGATTAACGTTGCACGTGGCGGCATTGTTGATGAAGCCGCACTTGCTGAAGCAGTTGCCTCGGGACAAATTGCTGGTGCTGCGCTTGACGTGTTTGATGTTGAGCCGTGCACCGACAGCCCGCTGTTCGCACTAGACAACATTGTTGTGACACCACACCTTGGGGCAAGTACTCGCGAAGCACAAGACAAGGCTGGCGACACTATTGCCGACATGGTCAAGTTGGCTCTTGCCGGCGACTTTGTTCCATTCGCTGTCAACGTGTCAGCGGCCGAAGCCAACGAAACTTTGCGCCCCTACTTGCCACTGGCTGAACGACTTGGTGGATTGTTTGCTTCGTTAGTTGGTCAATTGCCGAAGCAACTTGAAATCACTGCCGAAGGCGAAATCGGTCAATATGACAATCGGATTTTGACGCTCAGTGTTTTGAAGGGCTTCTTCGGCTCAATGAGTGACGAGCCCGTTTCGTACGTCAATGCTCCACAGATGGCCAAGAACGCCGGCCTTGAAATTCGCGAAACATCGTCACGCGATTCGCGCAACTTCGTCAACCTCATTACGTTGCGTTGCGAAGGCCACAGCATTTCGGCCACGTTGACTGGTCGTAACGGCGAACCGCGTCTGGTGATGATCGACGATCATGCAACCGATGTTCCGCCAGCCGAAAATATGTTGGTTGTGCGTAATGACGACCGTCCTGGTGTGATTGGAGTTGTCGGAACTGTTCTTGGCAACGCAGGTGTCAACATCAATGACATGGGCGTCGGTCGTAGTTCGGTGGCAGGTTCGGCATTGATGGTGATTGCCTCATCTGGCCCTGCACCCGATGAAGTGCTTGCTGCATTACGTGCCGCGCCCGGAATCACCAGCGTTCACGTTCTTACTGCCTGACATTCACTTGCGTGAAGTAACGGCCTGAGAAATCTCGTCACGAGTTGCCAGTGCAACTTCGCGAGCGGCGTCAGCAAAATCTTCACCGCTTGATGCGTACAAAATGGCGCGTGATGAGTTGATCATCATTCCTGTGCCATGTGTGGTTGCGCCAGCGTTCACTGTGGCAACAACATCGCCACCTTGCGCGCCAACGCCTGGAACTAATAACGGCATGTCACCAACGATGCCGCGAACTGTCGCTAACTCGGCGGGATAGGTTGCGCCAACAACCAACGCGACTTCGCCCATCTTGCTCCACTGATTAGTGGCCATGTGCGCGACGTGTTGATACATCGGTTGACCATCGGTTGTGAGCATCTGTAAATCGCCGCTGCCAGGGTTTGAAGTACGACACAACACGATGACGCCCTTGCCGGTGTGCGCCAAGAAAGGCTCGAGAGAATCGGTGCCAAGGTAAGGATTCACAGTGACAGCATCTGCGCCGTAACGCACAAAGGCTTCGTGGGCGTAACGCTCGGCGGTTGGACCGATGTCGCCACGCTTGGCATCAAGAATCAACACCACTTGCGGGTGATTGACACGAATGTGCTCGCAGAGTCTTTCTAATTGCGCCTCGGCCCCGATGGCCGCGAAGTAAGCGATTTGCGGTTTGAACGCGCACGCCAGATCGGCAGTGGCGTCGGCGATGTCGGCGCAGAAACGAAAGATCGCATCAGGGCCCTGCAAGTGTGCAGGAATCTTGGCGGGATCGGGATCGAGTCCGACGCAAAGCATTGAGCCACTTGTGGCCCACGCAAGATTCAGTTTGTCGTGGAAGCCCACGAAGCAGACTCAGCCCTCAACCGTGATGGCGGCAGTGGGGCACAAGTCGGCGGCTTGCTCGACTTTTTCGCGCAACTCTTCACCCGGATTTTCGATGAGTACATAGAGATAACCATCGCTACGAACTTCGAAAACTTCGGGGCAAACCTGCATGCATGAACCGGTCGATGCACAAATATCAAAATCGACTGAAACCTTCATGATGTTGTCTCCCTGCTTGTTCAAACTAAGTGAGTTCTTGTTAGATATAACCCTAGTGCGCGGCGGCCGAAGTGTGGCGTTCGTGAGCCGACAGCACGGCCCGCAATGAGGCCGTCACCGTATTTTCGTCGGTGCCGACTCCCCACAACACGTCGCCATCACCGTTGATGGTTTCAACGTAGGCAACAGCCTTGGCTTCTGAACCTTTGCCGATGGCGTGTTCGGTGTAGTCGACCACATCAAGATTCGCGTTCAGGCCGGTACGCATAGCCAACACGAAGGCATCGATCGGTCCGTTGCCTTCGCCGCTAATCGTCTGGTGCTTCCCGTCAATCACAAGTTGTGCAGTAATCGTGGTGCGACCGCCACCGCTTGACACACTGCGCATCTCGTGGCTTTCTAAAACAAATCGCGGCGTTTCGGCGAGGTACTCACCTTGGAATGCCGCCCACATCGTGACGGGACTGATCTCGGTTCCGAGATCTTCAGTGATGTGCTGAATGTTCTTTGAGAACTCAATTTGCAGACGGCGCGGCAGATCAAAACCGTGCTCAGACTTCATGACGTAAGCAACGCCACCCTTGCCGCTTTGACTATTGACGCGAATCACGGCCTCGTAGGTGCGACCGAGGTGCTTGGGGTCGAGCGGCAAATACGGAACACCCCACGTGTCATAACCTTCGCCGAGTTTTTCAAGACCCTTCTTGATCGCATCTTGGTGGCTTCCACTGAACGCGGTATACACCAAGTCGCCCACGTATGGATGACGCGGATGAACGGGGAGACGATTGCAATATTCGGCAGTACGACGCAGTGCATCAATGTCGGTGATATCAAGTTCTGGGTCGACGCCGTTGACAAACAAGTTGAGAGCCAAGTTGACGATGTCGACGTTGCCCGTGCGTTCGCCATTGCCGAACAGAGTTCCTTCAACGCGATCGGCGCCGGCCATCACGCCAAATTCGGCTGCGGCGACTGCGCATCCGCGATCGTTATGTGGGTGCAAGCTCACCACTACTGAATCACGATTTTTGATAGTGCGGCAGAACCATTCAATGACATCGCCGTACACATTGGGGCTGTAACACTCAACAGTTGCGGGCAAATTGAGAATCAGTGGATTTGCAGGTGTCGGCTTGATGACATCCATGACTGCTTCACATACTTCGATTGCGTATTCAGGTTCGGTGAGCGTGAAACTTTCGGGCGAGTACTCGTAACGCACGAGCGTCCCAGGCAAAGTGTGTTCCATCGACTTGCATTTTTCGGCAGCGTGAACAGCAATGGCCTTAATACCGGGCTTATCGAGATTGAAAACCACATCGCGTTGCAATGGGTTCGTTGAGTTGTAAAAGTGCACGATGGCTTGCTTGCTGCCGCGCAGCGATTCGTAGGTGCGTTCAATGAGTTCGTCGCGGCTCTGTACAAGAACTTGGATGATCACATTGTCGGGTACGAGATTTTCTTCAATAAGTTGACGAACAAAATCAAAGTCGGGCTGACTTGCCGACGGGAAACCAACTTCGATTTCGGTGAAGCCGATTTTGCAGAGTTCTTCGAACATGCGGCGCTTGCGTTCGGGGTCCATGGGGTCGATGAGCGCCTGGTTGCCGTCACGTAAGTCGACCGAACACCACAACGGAGCCTTGTCGATCATCTTGTTGGGCCAGGTGCGATCGGCGAGCACCAACGGGATGAACGGTTTGTACTTGTCAAATGCCATACGGTTTTTGCCGGCATTGACGAACTGTGCTGAGTTCTTGCTGTTCATGTTGTACTCCCGTTGTATGAACTTGGGGTTGTGGGTCGGCTGGCGGACTGATTTTTCAACGAATGAGAGAAATGAAAAAACCCCGGCGCTGGTGCGCACGGGGCTTTGGCGAACGCGTTATGGGGCGCTCGCCCTATCTAAGAAGGAGTCCGATCAACTTGGTCACGAACCTGACGCTACCGAACCAATGGCAGGGTGCGCAACGACACCGCAAGAGGTTTCGGGGCATTTATGGTCAGCGCAGGCCTGAGAGGGGCGCTGAGTGGGCAATCAAACGGGCGGTGAGCTCGGTCTGATCAGTCAGCGTTGACAGAATCGGTCAACGAGGCCAATTCGGCATCGAGGAGCGCTGATTCGACTTCGGCGATCACTGCACGCCAGTCGTATCCAACACCTTTACCCGGGTAGGTCTGTTCGGGTGACATATTGACGGTACTAACCGTGTTCAAACTCTGTTGAGTGAAAGGGGTCGAGTAAATACTCATTGGTCGGACCTCCCGGTTGTTGTCGTTGTCAGGTGTTGGGTGATTATCACTTCGCTGTTGGACCGTAAGTAAACGGACTGCGGAAACCTATAGACAATTGACCCCCGTGTCTACGCAATTGGGGTTATTTTTCGTCTAAGTGACATGCGCCACACTTTGTAGTGAATCCCCAGCGTGTTGGGGGTGTTGAATCGGAGGCACGTCTCCGCCGGTGGGGCGTTATTTGAGAAAGAACGAGGACCCGTCGTGGGCTTAGCAATTGAACTATCCAGTGAGAATTTTGAGTCGACGATTACGGACAATGACCTTGTTCTTGTTGACTTTTGGGCTTCGTGGTGCGGGCCGTGTCGGCAATTTGCGCCGGTCTTTGAAGCGGTTGCCGAAAAGAACCCGACGGCGGTTTTCGGCAAGGTCGATACCGAAGCTCAGCAAGATTTGGCCGGATCTTTTGGAATCCAGTCGATTCCGACGTTGATGGTCTTTCGCCAAGGCGTGATGTTGTACAACGCTCCCGGTGCGTTACCCCAACATGCGCTTGAAGATTTGGTCACCAAAGCCCTTGAGTTGGACATGGATACGGTGCGGGCAGAGATCGCGGCGCAAGAACAAAACAACTCGTAGTTACACCGCGCTAGTGCGTGCCAGAACGCTTGCCACATTGCTGAAAATTGTAAAAGTACGCTGAATATATTTTTAATTTTCTGGTAGTTGACCTGCGCTCGTCCATGTAGTGTTCATGTTGCCGCTCCCGCCAGCGGCACCAACGGCCCGGCCAGCTTGAGCTTCACCGCTCGCTACCGGGTCGTTGATTTTGTCTAGGGTGCGCATATGTCAACAACAGCCAGTCACGGTCTGCCCTTTGCCGATGCCAGCGAAGTCGGCATGAGTGCCGAACGATTGGCCCGCATTGAAACTCGGTTCAAGACCTACGTTGATGAATCGTTTCTTTCTGGCTGGGCTCTCACGATTGCTCGAGAAGGAAAGATCGCCCTTTCGGCTTCATGTGGACTTGCTGATCGCGAAAACAACAAGCCGATTGCTGACGACACGATTTATCGCATCTTCTCGATGACCAAGCCCGTTACGGCTGTCGCCGCGATGATGTTGTGGGAAGAAGGCAAGTTTGAACTTCACGATCACGTCTCAAAGTTCATTCCTGAATTCGGTGATTCAAAAGTTTTCCTTGGTGGATCATTTTTAAAGCCAATGCTCGGACCACAAACAAGCGCCATGGAAATGTGGCATCTATTCACGCACACCGCTGGTTTGACCTACGGCTTTATGTATTCGCATCCGGTTGATGAGTTGTATCGCCGTGCCGGAATGGAATGGGGATTCCCACGCGAACTCGATCTTGCTGGCGTGTGTTCATTGCTCGCACAACAACCACTGTTGTTCCAACCCGGAGCCGAATGGAATTATTCAAATTCAATTGATGTTCTTGGACGAGTCGTTGAAGTTATTAGTGGTCAACGTTTAGGTGACTTTTTACATGATCGAATTTTCGCGCCGCTCGGAATGACCGACACTGCGTTCTACTGTCCTGAAGAAAAAGCCGATCGTCTAGCGGCGTTATATCTTGCACATCCCAAGACTCGCTTGGCGAGACGCGGCGACGCCGCCGATCGTGGAACGAATAAGTTGCCTGCGGCCGATGGTGGTGGCGGAGGTTTAGTGTCAACGATGCCCGACTATGTGCGTTTCGCTGAAATGTTGCGCCGGGGTGGCGAGTTCAATGGTGTGCGTTTGTTGTCGCCGCGAACAGTGCAGTACATGGCGAGCAATCACTTGCCGGGCAATGTCGATCTCACCGAGTATGGCCGGCCGCTACATGCCGAAACCGATTACGACGGGGTCGGATTTGGTCTTGGTATGAGTGTCACTCTTGATCCAGTCGCGACGAAAACTGCGGGTTCGGTTGGCGACTTCGGTTGGGGAGGCGCAGCGAGTACGTGGTTCATGGTTGATCCCGTCGAAGACATCACTTTGACCTTTATGACTCAACTCATGCCCTCAGGTACTCATCCGTTCAGATCACAGTTGAAACAGTTGGTGCACCAGGCATTGGTTGACTGACGGGTACGATTGATGCAGAGGTGAGCACATGTTTCAACCGATGCCCAAAGACGCACGAATTTATGTAGCCGGTCACGGTGGACTCGTTGGCAGCGCGGTCCTCCGACGCTTGCAAGCTGGGGGTTTCACCAACATCCTCACAGCCACTCGTGCACAACTCGATCTGCGCGATCAAGGTGCAGTGAATACATGGTTCGAACACAACCGTCCCGATTATGTGTTCTTGGTTGCGGGCACTGTCGGTGGCATTTTGGCCAACAGCACGCGTCCTGCAGAATTTATTTACGACAACCTCATGATTCATGGAACTGTTGTTGACGCCAGTCATCGCGTTGGCATTACCAAGTTGTTGTATCTCGGCAGCTCATGTATTTATCCGCGCCACGCAACTCAACCCATCACTGAAGAGCAATTGCTCACTGGTCCGCTCGAGCCCACCAACGAGTGGTACGCGATTGCCAAGATTGCTGGCATCAAGTTGTGTCAGGCGTACCGTCGTCAATACGGCAGCGATTTCATTTCGGCCATGCCCACCAACTTGTATGGTCCCGAAGACAACTTTGACTTGTCATCGAGCCATGTGTTGCCGGCGCTCATTCGTAAATTCCACGATGCCAAGCAAAGTGGTGGCAAAGAAGTCGAGATCTGGGGCACCGGAAGCCCGATGCGCGAGTTCTTACATGTTGACGACTTGGCCGACGCATGCGTTTTCTTAATCGAGAATTACAGCGACGATATGCACATCAATGTGGGCACCGGTATCGACTTGAGTATTCGTGAGTTGGCCGAAAAGGTACGCGATGTTGTGTATCCAGCCGCCGAACTTCATTTTGATACGTCAAAGCCCGATGGAACTCCCCGCAAGGTTTTGGATGTGAGCCGTTTGAACAACCTGGGTTGGTCACCGAGTTACACCCTCGACAGTGGACTAGCCAGTACGTATCAATGGTTCTTAGATCAACAAGACAGCCACACCGCAATGCGCGGCATGAAGCAATAACTACTAATTCACCTGACGCGTGTGATTGACCCAATAGGGCTCACGTAGTTTGAACTTTTGTAGTTTGCCCGTTGCTGTACGTGCGAGTTCATTTCTGAATTCGATGCGCTTGGGACATTTATAGCCGGCCAATTTTGTTTTGACATAAGCAATCAGTTCGTCTTCGGTGAGAGTCGATGTCGGGTTCTTCACGACGAGCGCCATGACCATTTCGCCCCACTTTTCATCGGGAACGCCAATCACCGCGACTTCGTTGACATCGGGATGATTGAAAACTGCATCTTCAACTTCGATTGATGACACATTCTCACCACCCGAAATGATCACATCTTTCTTGCGATCGCTAATTGCTAAGTAGTGATCGGCATCAATGTCGCCACCATCGCCCGTATGGAACCACTCAACTCCGCCGGCATCGTCGCTGGCGGCATGAATTGCATCGGCAGTGGCTTCGGTTTGATCCCAGTATCCCTGCATCACCACGTTGCCACGGGCAAGAACTTCGCCTTGGTCAGAAATACGTAACTCAACTCCGAGTGCGGGCGAACCAGCGCGCGAAAGTTTCTGGGCTCGTTCGGCCGATGTGAGTGCATCAAATTCTTCGCGGGTGCGATTCATCGTGAGGAATGGTGACGTTTCGGTGAGGCCGTACAACTGAACGAATTCCCAACCGAGTTCGGTTTCCATTCGTTCGATTGTTTTTGTCGGAGGTGGTGCACCGGCGACAACCATGCGCACGCGATTGCGGCCAGGTATCGGGCCATCCCAATTTGCCGCAGCATCAAGAACCATGTTCACAACTGCTGGAGCACCGCACAACATGGTGACTCCGTGCTCTTCAATGCGACGCAAAATTTCGGCACCGTCTACTTTGCGCAAAATAATGTGGCGTCCGCCCATGCCAGTGACGCCATAGACCATGCCCCAACCGTTGCAATGGAATTGTGGAAGCGTGTGCAAGTACACATCACGATCGTTGACACCCATTTGCCAGCCGAAAGTTGCTGCGTTCAACCACAAGTTGCGATGCGTGAGTTGCACACCCTTTGGTCGTGCCGTAGTGCCACTCGTGTAGTTGATGGTTGCGGTGGCATCTTCATCAGGAGTCCAGGGTTTGGGTTCAACTCCGAAGCGCATCAGAATTTGATCTGATGCAGCGCCGATAATGAATTTGTGTTCGCACTCAACTGATTCCATTGCTTCAACAAGTTCGGGGTCGATGAGTAACACCCGAGCACCAGAGTGTTTCACGATGTATTTCACTTCTTCGGCAACCAGCCTGAAGTTGACAGGTACCAAGATGCGTCCAGATCCAGAGACACCAAAGAATGCGGTCAAGAGACGAGCCGAGTTGTGCGACACCATGGCGACTCGTTCGCCCACGCCAATTCCGAGAGCATCAAGACCCGCGGCCATAGCTCGAGCCCGCTCGGCGACTTGCCCGTAGGTGAGTGATCCCCACGACTGCGCGGGCTGATCGGGCTCATCAACGACCGCAATGCGATCGGCATAGAGAAGTTCGGCTCGACGGATGTGATCGATGATGGTCAACGGAACGCGCATAGGTAAACAGTAGGCATTTTGGGGTGCATTGACCATTAACGAGTGGCTGCACAGCCCATATTGGCGTGATCGGGGATACCCTGCAGATCAACATGAGTAATTTCGCCCCCCGCAAGGGAGCGCCTCGGAGTCCGCGTCGTCCGCGTGACTCTGCCGGACAAGAAGAAGTTTCCGGCCCCGCGCAACCTTTAACCAGTATCAATGTCCTTCCGCCAGTCGAGACCCCTACGGGCTTCGCCAAGCTTGGAGTTCCTCCAGAAGTCGATGCAGGTCTTGCTGCTGCTGGCTTTGCCAATCCATTCGCCATCCAAATCGAAGCGATCCCGGTCGCGATGCAAGGCCACGATGTATGTGGCCGTGCCAAGACCGGTTCGGGTAAGACTCTCGCTTTTGGTGTGCCGATGTTGTCGCGTATTTCGATGAAGGCCGAGCCGATGAAGCCTCTGGGCTTGGTGCTAGTACCGACACGTGAATTGGCTGTGCAAGTTGCCGAGGTTCTCGAACCGTTGGCCCGTCATTCTGGTCGACACGTGTTGGCCGTGTACGGCGGCGCAAGTCGTCACCAGCAAGTTGAACACATGGCTAAGGGCATCGAGATCGTTGTTGCCACACCATTGCGCTTGATCGACTTGTTGAAGTCGGACGAAATTGATTTGTCTGCAGTTGAAGTTGTCGTGCTTGATGAAGCCGACCGTATGGCCGACGACGGATTTACACCGCAAGTTGAATGGGTGTTGCGCCGTTGCACTGGCCGTAATCAAACAATGTTGTTCTCGGCAACTCTCGACGGTGATGTTGGCCACTTGATTCGCCAGTTCATGAAGAACCCAGTTGAAGTAGCCATTGACGAAGCAACTGACACTGTTGGAACGATGCACCACTTGTGGCTTGCTGTTCACCACATGGACAAAGACAAAGTTGTTTCCGCGATTTCACGCGGTGCGGGCAAGACCGTGGTGTTCTGTCAGACCAAGCGTGTGTGCGATCGTGTCACCGACAACTTGATTGCCCTCGGTATCAACGCCGCAGCAATTCATGGTGACTTGGCACAACCGGCGCGCGAAAAAGCGATGCGTCGTTTTGCTGAGGGATCTTTGAGTGTTCTTGTCGCAACCGATGTTGCCGCACGTGGTATCGACATTGACGATATTGCAGTGGTGATTCACTACGAGCCAGCCAAAGACAACAAGGATTACTTGCACCGTTCGGGACGTACCGCTCGTGCTGGTCGCGATGGTTGGGCAGTGACGTTGACGGAGTACAACCAGCACACTCAAGTGACGATCTTGCAGCGCACGATGCGCATGCCAATCACCAAATCAATCGAAGTCTTCAGCAATAACCCGATGCTTTCGAACCTCGCCGAATTTATCGAGTGATTCTGGTGTCGTTTTCTTTGGTAATACCAAAGAAAACGACACCAGAATCACAAGGTTATTTGGCTAACCAGGACGGGCGTGAGGTTTCGAAGTTGGCGATTTGATCGGCGTGCGAGAGCGTGATGCCGATGTCATCGAGTCCGTTCAAGAAACGATGCTGATTCTGCGGTTCCATCGGGAACGACTCGGTCAAACCAATACTCGGAACTTCAACGATCAATCGTTCCATGTCGACCACGATGTTGGTCTTCGGATCGGCTTCAATCGCTGCCCAAATTTTTTCAACTGCTTCGATCGGCAATGCAACCGGAGCCAAACCATTCTTGGTGCAGTTGTTGCGGAAGATGTCGCTGAAACTTGGTGCGATCACTGCATCAAAACCGTATTGCTGAATCGCCCACACTGCGTGCTCGCGTGATGAACCAACACCAAATGATGGACCAGCCACCAAGATTGATGCGCCGGCATACCGTTCGTCGTTCAATACGAAACTGCGATCATCGCGCCAGGTTGAAAACAGACCGGCTTCAAAGCCAGTTCGCTCAACGCGCTTCAACCAATCGGCGGGAATGATTTGGTCGGTGTCGACGTCACTACGACGCAAGGGGATTCCGTTACCGGTGAGAATTTGCAC
>CAMDER010000024.1 GCA_945896935.1 Bifidobacterium breve
GTCGAGCGCAGCGCACCTAGTGCACTCAGGGATATTCCGTCTGGTAGAGGAGTACAAGGGCATCCGTAGCGGTCCGCAAATCCAAACTCCTCGGCGCCTCGGTTCATGCTCCCCATCCTAGGCTGAGAGGCAGAATTGCGGTCACAGGAATGCTGTTTAGAACTCGAGAGTTGTAAGTCTCCGTCTCGTCGTGGTGCCTCAGCAAATGCCGACGGGCTGGGTACTCGTCGGGGGCGTCCTCCAACAAGGCTGACCCGACGCCAGCACCGGAAGATGCGCGCTCTGGGGCTTACCAGGGATGGGATCAAACCCCGATAGAGCCCCTGCGCCTAATCTCTCCGGAGAACGATAAAGGCCCAGCTGCTGTGACCTGAGAATTTGTTTGTGGAGCTGAGGGGAATTGAACCCCTGACCTCTTGCATGCCATGCAAGCGCTCTGCCAACTGAGCTACAGCCCCATGAGGGACATCAGCACGATACCAACCGGTAGCACCCTGCCAAAACCTCACGCTGATACTTCCCCACGGCTACTTCCCGACTACCGGCTTTGAACTATGCCCGCCAATCGATGCGTGGCACGTCTTTGTACAAACGCTCAATCTCGTAGAACTCACGGGTTTCATCAAGGAACACATGCACGATCACGTCGCCGTAGTCAAGCAAGACCCACGACTGTTCGCGGTGACCTTCGGTTCGGCCAGGCGACCGTCCACAAACTTCTCGAATACGATCTTCTATTTCACCAGCAACAGCACGCACCAAACGAGGGTTTGATGCACCAGTCACAACGAACAACTCAGTGATTGTGAGCACATTTCCTACTGCCAACACAATCGTGTTGGTTGCTTGCTTGTCATCGGCGGCGCGGGCAGCAACGAATGCCAACTCAAGAGTGTCGGGTTTAGCCAACGGTTCGCTATTGACATCTTTGGACTTTGATTCATCGGCCATTAAGGGGTCGTTTCTGTTGTTGGAGCGTCAGTCGCATTTGCGGCCAAATCTTCCGGATTGACATTTGGATCCGGCTTTGCTCCGGTCGCTAAGAAGTTGACGAATGAATTACCAAGAATCACTTGGATATCGATTCCTTCAACACGTTCTGTTGCTTTTTCAAAAACAATTTCACCGAACATAGTTGTCAGTGGTTCGGCCATTGCCCGATCCATCTCATCGGAGTACTTGATCACAGTAACTGGTGGCGGAGTTGAAGTGACCTGACGTACGAGAATCACATTTGTTCCCATGTACAACATGCGGAACGTTGCATCTTGCGTCACCGCAATATCGCCGAACGGACTGTCGATTTGCACGCTGAGCGTTGGGAAGACCGCCACCATCGCACTTGGAGCGACGCTGGCCATCACCATGACAAGTTCACCAGCGTTAAAACCATATACATCAATGTCTTGGGGGTTTTGCTCGGCGTCAATGAGTCGCTCGAATCCAAACTGCCACACTTTGATCGGGCCAGAAAAAAGAGCCGACATAAACGTTGGCATGTCGGTCGGAGTTTGTGCTCCGACATCCACAATGACGGCGGCTGGCACTGCACCAATAACGCCGGCGCCAATTGACGCAACGATCGCGTCCCATGTCGCCTTCACATTGGGTATACGTGCCGATTCAATTTGGGCCACGTCACGCGACGCCAACACTTGCGCAGCTTGAATAGGAGAGAATTCATTCGCCCCTGCCGCAGCAACGATTCGCGTTGCATCGGTTTCAGTATCGGTGACATCGGCGGCATAAGTCGGCGTTGTTGTTCCAGCGCGAGCAATCAGTTCAGCCGTTGCGTCAACACCATTCACCGCTATCAAATCGATCTGGCTATTTGTCACGCTTTCAACAGCGGCTTTCAGGGCATCAACTCCATCAGATCCGTACACATCGGCCAAACGCTTTGGTTCACCGGCCGGCTGACCAGGCAGCATTAATCCAACAGGCATAATCATGACCGTTCCGCCCGCGCCTTCAGGCGTCAGCGCAACAATGCTCAATGAAGTCAAGAAGTTTTGTTCATCGGTGACAGCCAAAATCGCAGTGGGAGTTGTCGGCAATTCACGTGACGGCAACGCCACAACTTCTTGTGCAGCCTTCGAGTCACGGATCGCTCGCCATGCAACGACCACCGAAACAGGCAAGAGTGTTAACACCAACATGCCTGCACCAAATGCAACCCAGGTCTGATGACGACGACGCTGTTTCAACGTGGTCATGCTTGGGCTCCAATCGGTAACGAGTACAACGAACGTTCGCGAATCACTCCGAGAACTGGTTGTGTAATGAGATAGTCAAGTGGGCGGCCGTCAGTAAAGCGCGATCGAAGATCGGTGCTTGACACATCAAGTCGAGGAACCTCAACACGAATCCAATCAATTTCAGTCGACAGCACAACCGGTGCACCTGGGCGATCGACAACAACCAACCGCGTCAGTTCAGTCAATTCTTGAAAACGTTCCCAAGTCGGAACACCAGCAGCTGCATCATCGCCAACGATCGTAAAAAATGTCGCATTGACGTATTCGGCATTTTGCTGACGCAATGAACGCAATGTGTCAACGGTGTAACTCGGCCCGCCCGTGTGAATTTCGGTGTCTCCTACAACGAGTCCCGGAACCGCTGCAACTGCCGCTTCAACCATCGCGAACCGGTCCTGCACTGGAGTAATCGCTCGCGAACCTTCCTTTTGCCATGGCACGTTGGCCACCATCAAAATGACTTGATCAAGGTTGAGGGCGTGCATCACGTTGACCGCTGTCACCAAATGGCCAACATGGGGCGGATCAAAGGTTCCGCCGAAGAGGCCAATTCGGAGCCCAGAAGCGTTCTGGTCAATAGAAGCCGAGGGCGAAATGGTCACCTCGGCAGTCTACGGGCGCACCTACAAGCGCACATCTCAGGGCTCAAGCATCGTTTACTTGATATGAAGCCCCAGCCCACAGCCAAATTTGACAGTTTCTTGACAATTCAGAAAGTTTTCCTTTAGTCGTGGCTTATACCTGCCGAAAGTTAAAAGCGTCACGAAGTGGCCAACAAAGTAATTCCAATACGACAGAGACCACAGCATTTGATAACCTAATGATCCCTTCTCGGGACCATGACATAAAAAATACCTGCCAGCGTTACCCCCAATTCACCCCTCGTTTCCCAACAAAAATCGTTGAGAAACAAATGGTGGCGGGTCCCAGAAACAATTTTTAGTAATTACCCCCCAGCCAGTTTCAGCCCTGTCTATGTTGCGCCCCTCGATCAGGTCACCGATCGACATGCCCGACGGCACACAGCACGTTGAAACAATTAGCCCCCACGAACAGTTGAGACAAGAGCATGAACGACTCCATCGGTATCTATCTAAATGACATCGGCAAGGTTCCATTGTTGACCGCCGAAGACGAACGCGTTTTGTCACGCGCCATTGAAAAGGGTCGCGAGGCCGCATCGAAGTCAGCTGCCGGCGACAAGACCGTGGCTGTCAAGCGTGATATTCGCGAAGCAGCCAAAGCAAAAGATCGCTTCATTCGCGCCAACCTGCGCTTGGTCGTTTCAATTGCTCGTCGCTATCCACTACCCCAGGGCATGGATCTTCTTGACCTCATTCAAGAAGGAAACCTTGGTCTCGAGCACGCTGTTGACAAGTTCGACTGGCGCCGTGGCTTCAAGTTCTCGACGTATGCAACGTTCTGGATTCGTCAGGCCATCGGTCGTGCACTTGACCAGAAGGCCAGCCTCATTCGTATCCCCGGCGATCGTTCCGCAAGTTTGCGTGCTGCGTTACGTCAGGCCAGCGGCGACGGTGAAACCCTCGACTTGTCAAATGCCGAATTGCACCGCCTCACCACCCCGGTCTCGCTCGACAAGACCATTGGCGATGACGGCGACGCAACTCTTGGTGACTTGATGGCCAATGGCGACCCCACCCCCGAAGACCACATCATCGCTCAGGGCGAAACCGATCAACTCAACAAGTTGCTCGACACCCTTGATGCCCGTGCTCGTTACGCCGTTGAAGCCCGCTTTGGTCTCATTGATGGTGAGCGCAAGAGTTTCCGTGAAGTTGGCGAAAAGCTGGGCGTCACCGCCGAAGCTGCTCGTCGTTTGGTGTCACGAGCAGTGACTGGCCTCAAAGAAGAAGCCGAAGACATCTTCGCCTACTGACGTTTAAACGCCCATTGTTCTGCGGGGCTTGACCCCAGTGAAAACGACCCGATGGCTTTGGCCTTCGGGTCGTTATGCTTTTTTCATGGCCAATACTTGGACCCCATCATCGTGGCAGTCATTCCCTGCTGTACAGCAGCCAAAGTGGCCCGACCAGAGCGCTGTCGATCGCTCCTTGAAGCAGATCGCCTCGTATCCCCCGTTGGTGTTTGCCGGTGAAGCCCGAGCCCTGCAAAATTCTCTTGCTCAGGTATGTGCGGGTAACGCGTTCTTGTTGCAGGCTGGCGATTGCGCCGAAAGTTTCGATGAGTTCTCGGCCAACAACATTCGCGAGAAGTTGCGCGTCATTTTGCAAATGGCTGTCGTGCTCACCTACAGCCTCGGTGTCCCCACGATCAAAGTCGGTCGTATCGCTGGTCAATTCGCCAAGCCGCGTAGTGCCGACACCGAAAAGATTGGTGACCTTGAGATTCCGTCATTCCGTGGACACATTGTCAACGATCCTGCACCAACCGCTGAAGCACGTATCCCCGACCCCGATCGTCTCGTGCAGGCATACCACCAGTCGGCAGCAACGCTGAACTTATTGCGCGCCTTCGTCAAGGGCGGCTTTGCCGACTTGTCACGCGTGCACGCCTGGACTCAAGAGTTCGTTGGCTCGAGCCCCGAAGGTCAGCGCTACGAACAGGTAGCAACCGATATCGAACGTGCATTGCGATTCATGCATGCCTGTGGCGTCGACACCGAGAACACCGCGGCGCTTCACGAAGCCGACGTGTACACGAGCCACGAAGCACTGCTGCTCGGTTACGAAGAAGCACTCACCCGCCAAGACTCGTTGACAGGCGCTTGGTACGACTGCTCAGCGCACATGTTGTGGATTGGCGAACGCACTCGTCAACTCGATGGTGCGCACATCGAATTCTTGCGCGGTGTCGGCAATCCTCTTGGGTGCAAGATCGGCCCATCAACCACCGTTGATTTCATTCTCGATCTGTGTCAAAAACTCAATCCAGCACAGATCCCTGGTCGCCTCACATTGATTAGTCGCATGGGTGCCGACAAAGTTGAAGAATCGTTGCGCCCGTTGCTTCGCGCAGTACGCGAAAGCGGACACCCCGTCGTCTGGGCGTGCGACCCCATGCACGCGAATACCTTCACCTCAGTTGGTGGTCGCAAGACCCGTCACTTCGACGAGATCATTCGTGAAATCACTGGCTTCGTTGCTGCACACCGCGCTGAAGGAACATGGCCGGGCGGAATTCACGTTGAACTAACTGGCGACAATGTCACCGAGTGCTTGGGTGGCGCCGACGATCTCACTGATGCTGATCTTGATGTGCGTTACCAAACCGTGTGCGACCCGCGTTTGAATGCACGCCAAAGCCTTGACTTGGCTTTCGGCGTGGCTGAACTCATACGCTCTGCCGGCTTTGCCTGATTCATCGCTCCCACAGCTCCTGTCCACCATTGATTCGTGGCCTGTCCCACACGCCGCATGCGCTGTTATTCGCTCAGGCGAGGTTGTGGCATCGCACGGAGAGATCAACCGAGTCTTTCGCTTGGCATCAATATCAAAAGTCATTACCAGTTGGACTTGTTTAATTGCTGTTGAAGAAGGTTCGGTTTCTTTAGATGACGCAGTTGGTCCCGCTGGATCAACGCTTCGTCATTGTCTTGCACACGCTGCTGGTTATGGGTTTGATACCAGTACACCAATCATGGGAGTCGGCAAGCGGCGCATCTATTCGAATACCGGAATTGAAATTGCCGCGACACATGTTGCCGAGCGCACTGGCATGATGTTCAGCGAATACATGCGCGAAGCAATCTTTGAACCGCTTGCAATGAACGACACCTCGCTGAAAGCATCACCTGCCTACGCCATCTTGAGCACTATCAATGACATGACATTGTTCATGAAAGAAATCATGAAGCCGGCATTGATCAGCGCTGTCACTGCACAAGATGCAATCACTGTTCAATACCCAGAACTCGGTGGCGTCATTCCCGGACTTGGTTCGTATAAACCAAATCCCTGGGGACTTGGTATTGAAATTCGCGATCATAAACAGCCGCATTGGACGGGCTCAATGAATTCGCCGCAAACTTTTGGGCACTTCGGAGGGTCGGGAACCATGATGTGGATCGATCCAACGATTGATATTGGATTGATTGCGTTAACAGATCGCAACTTTGATGAATGGTCAGCCGAAGCACTTACTTCGTGGCCTAGCCTGAGCGATGCAGTCGTTCGCTTAGCAACGAACCGCTCATAAACATCCATTCACTGGTCACATCCCCCTTATGAAAAGCATTCGCCAAACTGAACGTGTCTTACTTGGTGCCGTCTTTGCCATGGAAGCGGGTGGAAGTGTGATCTTTGCTTTAATGGGCAACTTGCAAGATGAGTTCGGTTTCAATGATGGTGGTCTTGGACTGATCGCCGCAGCAGGCTTCATGGCTTCTTTCGTGATGCAGATTCTGATTGCTCCTTATGCCGATCGCGGACATGCCAAACGTTTATTAATTATTGGAACAACTCTTGCTGTCGTTGGCAACGCACTCTTTGCTGGTGGATCATCGCTAATCATCTTCGTTTTAGCGCGATTAATTTCTGGCGCCGCGAGCGGATTGTTCTTGCCTCCAGCGCGTGCCCTGATGGCATCACTTGATGACGAAGGTGTTTCTGAACGACTTGGAGCGATGGGCGGCGCTGCATTGGCCGGATTTGTCACCGGGCCAGTCATCGGTGGTTTCTTGGTTGGACCGTTAGGTCTGCGCTGGCCCTTCATCATTTTTTCAATTGCCGCGCTCATTTCTCTTTTCATCGTGAGCACACAACACCTGCCAACACTTCCTTACTCAACTGATCGTCAACGGCTCGCTTTCGGACTCTTGAAACAACGTTCGGTTCTTGTGCCAATTTTGATGCTCTCTTCAATCGCACTACCAGTCGGTATGTACGACGCACTTTGGGATCGCTTCCTCACCGACATTGGTGCGTCAGACATCGTGGTCGGACTCAGCCTTGCCGCATATGCACTTCCGTTTGTTGTGCTGTCGCGTTTCGGTGGTCGACTCGCTGACCGCCGGGGCAAAGTGAGGGTGTCATTCATCTCGATGCTGTTTGTCGCTCCACTCACCGCGCTCTACGGGTGGTTCACCGTTCCGCTCATTCCGATTCTGCTCGGCATGGTTGAATCGTGTGCACAAGCCGCTGGGGCACCAGCAGGTCAAGGCCTGCTAGCTGAAGGAGCACCCGAGGGTCGCGCTAGTGCCGCTCAGGGGCTCGCTGGCGCGTGCAATCAACTTCTGGCAGCAGTTGTCGCAATCTTGGCCACCTGGGGCTACGGACACGTCTCGCCTCCCACTTTGTTCACCATCGCCGGAGCATGCGTACTACTGATGGGTTCAGTTGCCCAAGTACTCGCTCGCAAACTCCCTGAGTTACACCCGGCTTAAAAAAAACTGTTTGCGAGAATGTGCGGTTTACCGCACATTCTCGCCACCAGAAACACCAATTTGTTTTTTAGTTCAGCTCATGCGCTCGATGATCATGGCTAGACCCTGGCCACCACCAACACACATGGTTTCCATGCCGACGTTCTTGTTGGTGGCCTGCAAGCCGTGAATCAATGTGGTCATGATGCGTGCACCAGTCATACCGAATGGGTGACCAAGTGCAATTGCTCCACCGTTGATATTGAGCTTGTCCATCGAAATTCCGAGGTGCTTGGCCGACGGCAATACTTGCGCAGCAAATGCTTCGTTGATTTCAACCAAGTCGATGTCGTTGATACTCATGCCAGCACGCTTCATTGCTTGACGGCACGCTTCGACAGGTCCGAGTCCCATGATTTCGGGGTTCAACGATGACACACCGCTCGACACAAAACGTGCAAGTGGGGTCAAGCCCAATGCCTTGGCCTTGGTATCGCTCATCACCATGACTGCTGCTGCGCCATCGTTCAACGGGCATGCGTTACCGGCAGTCACCTGGCCATCGGGTCGGAAAGCGGGCTTCAAACCAGCAAGACCTTCAAGGGTTGTTCCTTCGCGCGGGCAATCGTCTTTACTGACAACAGTTCCGTCTTCAAGAGTCAACGGTGAGATTTCAGCATCAAAGAAACCGTTTGACACGTTGGCACTCGCCAAGTCTTGGCTGCGCTTGGCGAACCAGTCCATGTCTTCGCGGCTCACGCCTTCAACTTCACGAACGTTCTCTGCGGTCTGACCCATCGCCATGTAGGCATCGGCCAAACCATCTTGCGGAGTCCATACTGGCTGACCACCAAGGGCGCGTAGTTTGGTGCGCTCGCCTGGACCCTTGAAGATGGGGTTCGGAGCAGTGTCGGCCGCGCCGAACTGGTAACGACTGACGGCTTCAACACCAGCAGCGATGAAACAATCGCCTTCGCCGGCCTTGATTGCGTGAGCAGCCATACGAATGGTCTGCAACGACGATGAGCAGTAACGGTTCACGACAACGCCCGGTGCTTCTGGGATACCGGCCAACAACGCGACCATGCGACCCAAGTTGAAACCAGCTTCGCCGGCGGGCTGACCAACACCAATGATGAGGTCTTCGATGTCAGAGCCTTTAACTGATGGAACTTTGGCCATCAAAGCACGAACAATTTGGGCGGCCATTTCATCGGTGCGCAATGACACCAATGAACCTTTATTGGCGCGGCCGATTGGACTGCGGGCGGTAGCAACAATGACTGCTTCGGGCATGGGGTTCCCCCTCGTTAAGGCACGTAATGTGCGGACTTCGTAAGCGTAGCGAAAGTTACTGAAGGGTCACATATCGGTCGTATCGGGAAACCCCCAAAGTTTCCGGTCACGACATTGAACTATTGAGTGGCAACTACCTGGCAATTTCATTAAACGCGGTCAGCGCTACCCCATTGGACGAAACCGAGATCCGGGTGATCGAAGCCGTCGATAACTGGGTTTTCCACCCGACCGACGCATCCATTCCCAAAGCCCAAGCAACGGCCGACTTGATGGGCGATACATGCGACACCACTACCGCGGTTCGCCCATTCAGTCGTTGCACCAAATCGTCACAGGCCTCGGCAACTCGTCGCTGCACTTGATTGAGAGACTCACCTTGTGGGGCTGCGAAGTCATTGTCGTTTTTCCAATCGCGCCACACGTTCGATGGTACTTCTGCTTGACGCAGTCCTTCATAACTGCCGTAATCCAGTTCAATCCATCGTTCATCAATTTCGAATGAACTTCCCACTCGATTGACAATTGCTGTCGCCGTTTGTCGTGCTCGCAACAATGGACTGCACACAAACATCGTGTCGGGCAATAACTCGGGTTGCAGATAAGCAGCAACCGCTTCGGCCTGAGCAAGCCCAACCTCATCCAGTGGATTATCAGTTCGGCCTTGCAAACGACCGGTTGCATTGAACTCGGTGCGTCCATGGCGAACGATAATGATTGAGCTGCTCATTCGGACAGTGTTCCCGACTTCAAGAAATTCTGACGACGCTCTGGTTCACCGAGGTGAAATTTCTTCCAGGCAAAAGCACACATCAACAATCCCGCTACTTCAAAACCAATATTCAGCATTCCCCGATCGACAACGGGAAGTCGATCACCCGAAAAAGAAAGACCGGTGAACGGCCACCAAAAAACTTGAGTGTTATTGAATGCCCCATCGTAAATGAGATGCAAAAACATTCCGATCGGAATTGCCAACAGTCGTTTACGAATCGGCCGTCGCCCTATTGTCGCCAACATCACTGTCACCAACACCGCCACACTTGCAGTTACTGAATGAAATCCGCGAGCACCACCCCAAATTCCGTCAATGGCGTCGGGCAATAACGCGCCGATCACCAATGTTCGATGGTCAAATGCTGGGTCGCGAAAAACAAACCAGACTGACAAAACAGCAGTACCGATAAACCAGAAAAACATTGTTATCGGACAAGCAGCCGATTGCAGTTTGGGCACTCAGCAACTTGGTCGATTGGCAAGCGCTTGATGATGTCAAGTTCTGACACCGAAATATCCATATGGCAACCACCGCATACCCCATGTTGAATAACGGCCACAGCGATTCCCTTATACGAAGCCCGCAAGCGGTCGTAAGTAGCGATGTCAGCATCAGCGATCGGAAGCACCACTTCGGCGCGCCGGACCAACAGCACAGTTATTTCGTCGCTCTTAGCCGCCGCTGCTTGGGTCAACGCGTGAGCGGTCGTTGCTTCAACTTCTACGGCGCGACTTTCGGTGTCAACTGTCTTGCGCACATCTTCGTCGACCGAAGCACTTGATTCCAATAACAGCAATCCACGATCATCGAGTTCATTGCGTTCGGCGGCCAGCGTTTGCATCTCGTTTTGTAATGCTTCGGCTTCGCGAGGAGCAATGATCGTCTTCATCTGGCGCTCAAGTTTGGCACGATGGGCATCAATCTCTACCGACTTTTTTTCAATAACCGCAAGCTCTGTTTCCATCGTTGACTGCTCACGGCGCAAATTGTCACGCGATGAACGCACATGAGCTAAATCGGACTGCGCTTGAGCGTGATGCGTGCGCTCTGGCAATTTTTCCAGCGCAACTTTGGCCTGTTCGATGGCCGTATCAACCTTTTGCAGTTCGTGCAGCGCTTTGACATCCATAACGATGACTGTATGCCCTCGGGCTAGCAACTTCCCACCGTGTAGAGCGCTGGATCAATAGTGGGCACCGGCCAGGTCGGGTCGACGACCCCTCGTGGCACCGTGGTATTGAGATCGGTGATCACACCTGGGATGGGCGGTACCAGCGTTGTTGAGGTGGTGGACGTCGTCGTGCTCGTTGTCGTTGTCGGCACCGTGGTCGCCGTCGGGTCAGCGGGGACAGTCTCAGTCGGGGTTGATGTTTGGGTTGGCGGGGCTGTGATCGGGGTTAAACAATCATTTCCCGGCAAGTACAGACGCATCGAAGCCCGTGTATTAGCTGGCGGTGTCGGGAAAAAGGTTGCGGGCTGGCCGACGAGAGCTGCGTCCATCGCTGCTTTCCAAATGCGTGACGGGAAGGTTCCGCCCACGACGTTGTCAACACCGACAGCCAAGAATTCAGGAATATTGACCATCGGCAAATACTTATCGGGATGACCCACCCACACTGCCGTCACTAGTTCTGGAGTAAACCCGACCATCCACGAGTTCGTGTTGTTGTCTTGTGTGCCGGTCTTTGCGGCCGCGACGCGACCTTCGAGTGCGCTGCGGCGAGCAGTGCCCGAAATCAAAACTCCCGCCATGATGTTCGTCGTCTTGGCGGCAGCCTCAGGTGTCAACACTGCCACGCCATCATCTTGATGTTGGTAGAGCACTGATCCGTCGGCTCCAGAAATACTTTCGATGTAATACGGATCCATGTGCAGTCCGTTGTTCGCCAATGTCTGCGCCCCAGACGCCATGTCAAGAGGACTCATCTCGTTGGCCCCAGTCGCAAACGATGCATACGGACGCAACGGCTCGCGCTCGGCCGGATTGCGCTCTGGGTACAGATACAAGTTGTGCGCCATGCGGTAGGTGGTATCGACGACACGGTCAAGGCCAACCATCTGTGAAAGGCGTCCAAATGCGCAGTTAATTGAATACCACGTCATCTCGTCGACTGGTCCGAGGGGTCGACTCACACCTTGTTCAACAACAAAAGGATTCTCTGGATCGTCAGGGTTTGGCAACGTACATGGCAAAGTTCCGTCGAGAAGATCATCGTTCTGCACACCCGCCTGAACCGCTGCGGCCAAAATAAACATCTTGATACTTGAACCAGTCTGACGTGGAGCAAGCGCCATATTCACTTCGTTACGACCCGCAACAAATGGTTTACCTCCGACCATGGCTCGCACGGCACCTGTCTTGCTGTCCAACGACACAATGGCTGTTTCAATTCCTGCTGTATTTACCGGCAGTTGAGTGGCCCGCGCGTTCTCGGCTGCAGTTTGCGCAATTGGGTCAAGTGTTGTGTAAATACTCAAGCCACCGCGGAAGAGTTTGTTGTACCGCTCTTGATAGGTCTCGCCTAAAAGATTGCTCTTGTTCAACAAATACGACTTCACTTCTTCGCTGAAATGGGTTCGAGTGATTTTCTTTTCGGCGATCGTCTGCACGACTTCTGGGATCTGCCAACTATTAGTGCATTGGGCAATCACTGTTGAATCCTCGGGTGGATCGAGACACACCTTGATGGAGTTCGCTTCAGGAGCCTCCATCAGTCCAACATCAGCGACAGCATCAAGGGCTTCGCCAAATCGACGCTTACTTTGTTGCGGTCGACGAATCGGGTCATAACTGCTGGGTGCCTGAATGAGGCCCGCTAAGAAAGTTCCTTCAACCAAAGTGAGGTCTTCAACCTTCTTGCCGAAGTACACCTCGGAAGCGGCCTGAATTCCGTAGGTGTTATTTCCGAAATAAATTGTGTTGAGATACCGCTCAAGAATTTCGTCTTTCGTTCGTTCTTTTTCCAGACGTAACGCATAGATAATTTGCAACAACTTGTAGCGACCGTCGCGTTCGAGACCACCGAGGTATTCAACCTTCACAACTTGTTGGGTAATTGTTGATGCACCTTGGCGTGCTCCACCTTCAAAGTTTGACAACGTCGCCCGAAAGAGGCCGCGGATGTTGACACCGTGGTGGTTATAGAACTCCCGATCTTCGACCGCAAGAACCGCCTGGATCACCGGTTGCGGAATCTGGCTAATAAGAACCGGCTGACTGTTCTCAAGTTCGTAGGCCGCGATTTCGTTGCCGGCTCGGTCGTATACATACGTTCTTTTGGCGATTCCCTCCCACGGGGGAAGTGCCACGGGGGTTTCAACATGCGCATTGACAACTTTCCAGAGACGTGGAGCTACTCCGACGACTGCCGCCGTTATCACAAGTGCTCCCGCCACAACGACGATGCACAACCGCATCCACCAGGAGATCATTCGCACAACAGTTCTACGGTAGTTCTCGGTTCGGGCTGAGCAGCGTCACCCTCGACGCACTACCGTTTCATTCATGACTTCTACTTCTGCCGTGTCTCCTTCTGGCCATCGTCCCTTCCGATTCGGAGTGCAAGCCTCACAAGCCAATACGCGCGACTTATGGGTTGACCTCGCCCATCGCTGCGAAGACCAGGGCTATTCGTGCCTCACGATGCCCGATCACTTTGACGATCAGCTAGCTCCGGTTCCGGCGCTCATGACCGCAGCCAATGTCACCACCGATCTCCGCATTGGTGCTTTGGTGTGGGACAACGACTACAAGCACCCCGCAGTTCTTGCCAAAGAATTAGCCACGATGGACGTGTTATCTGAAGGGCGCCTCGAGCTGGGCATCGGCGCCGGATGGATGATCAGTGATTACGAGCAGATGGGCATCCCCTATGACTCGGCCAAAGTTCGCATCGACCGTTTCGTTGAAGGGCTCAAGGTCATTAAGGGCGCAATGGCCGAAGGTCCCTTTTCGTTTTCGGGCGACCACTACACAATCACCAACTACAACGGAACTCCCAAGCCCATACAGGCTCCGTGTCCACCGATCCTGATTGGCGGTGGCGGCAAGCGCGTGTTGTCGATTGCTGCTCGCGAAGCTGACATTGTTGGCATCAACGCCACTATGTCGGAGGGAGTTGTTGGCCTACACACTTTCAGCACCATGACCGCCGAATCTGTTGACGAGAAAGTTGCCATCGTCCGCGAGGCAGCTGGCGCTCGCTTTAACGATATTGAGATGAACATTCGGGCATTTTTGGTCAGCATTACCGACGACGCGAAACAAGCGGCTTCTGGGATCGCCACAATGCTTGGCGTTGAACAGCAGATGGTTGAACAATCACCTTTCGCTCTTGTTGGGCCAACGAGCAAGCTGATTGAAGACTTGCTCGAACGACGAGAACGATGGGGCTTCACGTACATCATCGTTGGTGCCGAAGATGTTGACGCGTTCGCTCCAGTTGTTGCTGCTCTCAACGGGAAGTAAGACGGAATCATCCACATGTCTGAATCGAAGTCGATAGCACTTTGTGGAGCAGGGATGATCTCGGGCGCGCATGCAATGGCAGCACATGTTCTGGGAATGCCAGTCGTTGCAGTTGCCTCGCGAAGTCAAGAGAAAAGTACTGAACGCGCCAAGCAGTTGGACGCAAAGCCAGTGGAATATGCGCAACTTCCAAGCGGGGCCGACATCGTCGTCGTTGCGACGCCACCCGCCCAACACTTTGACCACGCGATTTACTCACTGCAACGCGGCGCAGCCGTTGTCATCGAAAAGCCGCTCGCCTACACGCTGAACGAAGCCGACCGCCTCGTATCACACGCCGAACAATATGGGCAGAAGATGCTGTACGCCGAAAATTTGGCCTACGCACCAATCGTTCATGCATTCATCAAGCGCGCCGTTTCAATTGGTTCAGTGACTCATATGTCATTTCGCACAGTTCAGTCACTTCCCGCGTGGGGCGACTTCACCACCGCCGAATGGGGTGGCGGCGCACT
>CAMDER010000025.1 GCA_945896935.1 Bifidobacterium breve
ATCACGACTTCAGTGGCATCAACAAGTATGTGAACTCATTCTGATCGACACCACGAATAAGAGCTAACTTGCCTGGTTCGCTGGTTTGAATGGTGATTTCATCAGTTCCACATGCTTCAAGACCAGATGCCAATAGTTCGTTATTAAAACGAATCTCAATATCGCTACCAGTAGAAACCGCATCAATCTGTTCAGTTGCTTCGCCGTTATCTGGTGTCACCATGCGTAACGTGACGGCATCACCCGAAACCTGTAATCGCAACGGCGTTCCAATCGGGTCACGTGCAACCAACTTGACGCGACGGATTGCGTCAATCATTGCTTCGCGCGAAACCTTCAACGTGTTTGGCAGATTTGGCGGAATTAAACGCTTGTAATCAGCGAACGCACCCTTGAGGAGTCGTGTCACTAAACGAATATTTCCAACTTCAAATGTTGCATCGTTCTCGGTGATGTTGATTGAGACACGATCGGCAGTGCCGAGTAGTCGTTGCAATTCATTCAAGGCGCGCGCCGGAACTACAAAACTTGCGTCATCGGGAATGACGTTTGCGGCAATATCGCGAATGGCCATGCGATACGAGTCGGTAGCAACGAGGCGAAGTTTTCCTTCAGTGCCGGTCATTAAGACGCCGGTGTATACGCCTCGTGCATCATCGTTGCTTGCGGCACGAACAACTTGCTTGAGCGCTTCAGACAAATCTTTGGTAGCCATCGGCGCACCTTCACCAACGGTGCCCGACCACTTCGGAAAGTCGTCACCAGCACCAATGGGAACTGTGAAATTCACGCGTCCCGCTGAGATATCAACTTTTTCTTCACCGAGATCGAATTCAACTGCGCCTGAAGGAAGCGAGCGAACAACTTCACTCGTGAGTTTTGCCGGAACTAAAACAACTCCGTCTTTGATTCCAGAAACAGTGAGACTCACATCAATCGTTAAGTCACCATCTGTTCCGGTGACTCGTAAGAGTTCACCAGCAAGAACCAAACGTAAACACGACAATGTCGGATTGGTTGCTCGACCAGTAGACGCGCGACTCGCGGCCCCGAATGCCTCAGCGAGGACTTCACGTTCACACCGAAATTTCACGGTAGGGCTCCTTCATTGTTGTCATCACGTCTTGATGAGTATTTAAGATAGTTCTAATAATAAGGGCTGTGGATTGTGGATGAAGTCTCGTTCGCCCAGCGTGCGATGAGAAACGACCCGCGCACACTTGTGCACAGCCATCCACACCCAAACTGTGATCGCGGGGTGTGGTAGGGGATAACAGTGAGTTGCCCACATGATGTAAGTACTTATGCACACGAGATGTACACAGTCTGTTGATCGTGTGTGAATTGATGCGGTCAAAGAAGTTCATGTCAGCTCAACTTCACATTTTTCACCAGCATGGTGACCCGATCGTAGGTCTCATTGCGTTCGGCCATGAGACGAGTGATTTTGTCGACAGCATGAATCACGGTCGTGTGGTCGCGTCCACCAAACAGTCGAGCAATGGCCGGATAGGACAAATCGGTGAGTTCGCGGAAAACGTACATGGCTTCCTGGCGCGCCATCACGAGTGGTCGCTGGCGACTCTTTCCTTTGAGCGCATCTACCCCGAAGCCCAGCATTCCAGCGATTTCGGTCAGTAGTTCTTGGTCGGTGCGGTGCTTGGCTGCGGTTCGTGGCAACAAATCTTCCAAAAGCCGTTCAGCCTGGGGCACGGTCATGTCAACACGATTGAGACTTGAGTAGGCACTGACTCTGATGAGTGCGCCCTCAAGTTCACGAATGTTGCTCGTGACTCGAGAAGCGATGTATTCGAGAACGTCGCCTGGAACCACTGTGCCTTCGCGCTCAGCTTTATTTCGCAAAATAGCGAGGCGGGTTTCGAGGTCGGGTGGTTGAACGTCGGTGATGAGGCCCCATCGAAAACGGCCAATCAATCGATCTTCAAGGTTCGGGATGGCATCAGGAACTCGGTCAGATGAGATAACGATTTGTTTATTGGCTCCGTGCAACGAGTTGAAGGTGTGGAAGAACTCTTCTTGAAGTCCCTCTTTGCCCTCCATGAACTGGATGTCGTCAATGAGCAACACGTCAATGTCGCGATAGCGGCGCTTGAAGTTGGCGATGGTGTTGTTACGAATTCCGTCAACGTATTCGTTGAGAAAAGTTTCGGTTGAGAGGTATCGCACCTGGTAGTGACTGTAATTCTGCAGAACGTAGTGACCGATTGCGTGCAACAGGTGAGTCTTTCCAAGTCCAGCCGAACCGTAAATAAACAACGGGTTGTATGAACGAGCTGGGGTTTCAGCGACTCGTTGAGCCGCGGCGAGGGCGAAACTGTTAGAAGCACCCTTAACGAAAGTTTCAAAGGTGTAGCGCGGGTTAAGTCCGGCGCGCTCGGCCATCTCTTGAACTTTGTCCGCCGACGGGGCATCGTGACGCGTTGATTTTGCGGTCGGTGGCACAGTCTGTGTGGGCGCCGGCTGCGGGGTTGGTTCAGATACGACCTCAGGTGAGTCGTTTGAAACAACCTCGACTTCGAGTTGTTTTGATCCCGCACCGATTTCGGCAAGGGCATCAAGAACAAGAGGCAAATAACGCGAGGTGATTTTGTCACGGACTGTTCCGCTCGGGACGGCTAGCCGCAAAGTGGATTCATCACTCGACAGAGAATGAACATCCTTGAAAGTTGAGTACCAGACCGCGTCAGAGACCTGGGCACGCAACAGTTGTGATACTGCTGTCCACAAGTCCTCTGTGCGTTCCACCTGCTACTCCTTCAAAAAATTGGACATTCATCCACATGCGTGTCCACAACGTGTGGACAACTCATTGACAAATGTTTTACGGTTCTGACCTGCGCTGACGCCGACCACTCAAGGGGTCGAGATGTTCTCAAAACCTTGGGATTGACGACCTTAGCAGGCTGTGGATAATCCGCAAAACACGGAGATCCTGGGCTAGGGTTGCCCCCATCGGTCTTTCGCCCGTAGCCTGCTCCAATGCGCTTGACAAGCGTTATGTGGTTCGGTCCGCATGCAGGTTGTCGAGGCGGCTGAATATTGGCCACTACCTGGTGTTTCTCGCCCGGATGGGGCAAAACCAGGAATTGAGGAGTTTCTAATGAAGCGTACGTATCAACCAAATCAGAAGCGTCGTTCGGCCAAGCATGGCTTTCGCGCCCGCATGTCCACCCGCGCCGGGCGAGCAATTTTGAAAGCCCGACGCTTGAAGGGCCGCAAGAAGCTGTCGGCTTGATCGAACGACTTCACAGTCGAGACGGTTTTGCGCGTTTACGTCGCGAAGGAATCCGATTTCGTAGTGGAGTGGTTTGGTGTGTCATGGTGTCGGACCCATCTCTTCGGGGGCCCCAAGTGGCCTTTGCAATTGGTCGCACCGCTGGAACAGCGGTGAAGCGCAACCGCGTCCGTCGACAGTTGCGCGAGGTGCTGCGCAAGCACTCTCCTGATCTCGGTCCTGGCCTGTACTTACTTGGTCTCACTCGGCCGGCCGCAGATATTTCTTATGTCGATGTTTCACAGTCCGTTGTCGGACTGCTGGGCAAATGGTCTGCCTAAAGTAGATGTCGTTATGAAATCTTTCCTGCTTAAAGCCATAAATTGGTATCAAATTGCCCGCGAAGGTCGACCGTCACCATGTCGCTTTACCCCCAGTTGTTCCGAATACGCCAAAGAAGCAGTTCAGGTTCATGGTGCAGGTCGTGGCACCTGGTTAACCACGCGTCGACTGGCCCGGTGTCGCCCGTTTGGCCCATCGGGATACGACCCAGTTCCCGAACTCACACATCATCAACACGATGAGAATTGTTTAGCTGTCAACGTTTCTTCTATCAACCCAGTTCACCCCACCGGAAGGGTTTCCTAACATGTTTCAAGCCGCCGCCTGGCTGATTAGCCAGTTCTACAACCTCACATCTGATTACGCGGCGGCCATCGCCCTCGTCGCTGTTGTCATCATGATGCTGATTTTCCCGTTGACGCTCAAGAGCACCAAATCAATGCTCGAGATGCAACGTGTTCAGCCCGAAATGAAGCGTTTGCAAAACCAATATCGCAACGATCGTCAAAAACTCAACGAAGAAATGATGAAGCTCTATCAAGAGCACAAAGTCAATCCGTTGGCTTCATGCTTGCCGATGTTGGCGCAGATGCCGATCTTCTTGATTATGTTCCGCGTTTTGCACGGCTTGAGCAATAAGGCCACGGTGAATGGGGTTGAAGTGATTCAGCCTGACTACATCAGCAAAACCAGCAAACTGTATGAGAACTTGAACGGCGCCAAAGAGATGTTGTCTTTGGGTATTGACCTGTCGCTGACACCCGTCAAAGCCATCCAAGACAACCCTGGCACCGGCGTCATTTATGCCCTGCTGGTCATGGCGTTGATGGGCTTGTATTTCGTGCAGCAGCGCATGATTGCCAGCCGGACCGTTTCACCAGGCATGTCAGCCACGCAAGCAAAGATCATGCAGTATCTGCCGGTGGCGTTTGGTGTCTTTCAGTTCTTTTTCCCCGTTGGTCTCGTGGTGTATTACATCTCTCAGACTCTCGTTCGCATTGCGCAACAGCAGTACATCACCCGTCGCTTTTATCGGGGCGAACACTCCCTCGGTCAGCAAGCCCAAGCCGCCAGCGTCAAAGCCCGCGAACTTGCCAAAGACGAAGGAGCAACTGGCGGATTTTTCGGTCAGATGAAACACGATCTTGCCAAAGCAAAAGAGCAACCCAAAAATGTGACCCCTGGAAAAGGTTCACAATCGGGCCCCACGGTCAGCAAGCGAGTCACTCCTCCTAAAGGTGGAGGAACCCCGGCCAAAGGTAAGCCAACACCCTCGAACCGCCCAAAGCCCTCTGGACAGTCGCGCCATCCCAAGTCGCCTCGCGGCTGACTACAACCACTCTCACGTCAGAAAAGAAAGCAGGAAATCCCATGGAATGGGTAGAAACAACTGGAAAGTCCATCGAAGAAGCCAAGAGCATTGCCCTCGATCAATTAGGAGTGGCTGATGAAGAAGCAGAATTTGAAATTGTTGAGGAGCCAAAAGCTGGTCTCTTTGGTCGTACTCGTGGTGAAGCCCGAGTGCGAGCACGAGTCAAGCCCCGCACCCCGCGAGCCAAGAATGATCGTCGCGAGCGTCGTCCCCGTCGTGAAGACGGTGCCAGCACCGGCGAACGCTCAAGTCGTCCGAAGCAACCACGAAAGCAGGAAAATAACATGAGTGACAACAAAGACAATGCCGAACGACCCCGTCGTGAGCGTCCCGAAGGTCCTCCTGCCGATCCCGCACAAGTTGCAGCCGAAGCCGAGAAGTTCTTGGTGGGTCTGGCTGCATCAATCGGCGCCACTGGTGAAACCGTGGTCAATATTCAGGGTGACGACATTGAAGTTCAGTTGAATGGATCTGAGTTAGGCCTCTTGGTGGGTCCTCGTGGCAGTACCTTGCAGGCAGTTCAGGACATCACTCGCGTGGTGAGCCAGCGTCGCATGGGCGACCATGACACCCGTTTGCGCATCGACATCGGCGGCTATCGAGCCAAGCGTAAAGAGGCTTTGAGCCGCTTTGTGACCCAGGTTGCCGACGAAGTGGTGGCTACGGGTTCGGCTCGTGCCTTAGAGGCCATGCCATCACCTGACCGCAAGATCGTGCACGATGCCTTGACTGGTCGCACCGACATTGTCACGCACTCCGAGGGTGAAGACCCCAATCGCCGCGTGGTGATTTCGCCGGCAACCGCGGTGGCTTCCGCCGAGTAGTCAACTGGGCGTAGGGTGGAGCCATGTCAATGGTTCCCCCGCTGAGCCCAAATCATCGAAAGAAGTTGTTGGATGCGCTGGGTGATGCCCAGCGCATCGGCATGTTGGGGGACAGATCGCTTCATGCGGTCATCGACCATTCGCTGGCCTTTGTGGCCGCTCTCCCCGACACCGTCCGAACCGTCGTCGACCTCGGCTCTGGCGGTGGAGACCCCGGACTCGTCATCGCCGCCGCCCGCCCCGAACTCATGACCACCCTGGTTGATCGACGGGCCAAACGAACCGACCTCCTGACCCGTCTCGTGGGGCGGATGGGATTCCAGGCTCACGTTGAAGTTCTGGAAATAGACGTTGCCCTTCTTCCCCAACGATTCCCTGGACGAACCTGGGATGCCGTGACGAGTCGCGGGTTTGGCTCGCCGGCCTATACCGCCCAGCACGCCGCCCCACTGTTGGCGTCGGGAGGAATGCTGATTGTCAGCGAACCACCCGAATCGGACGGACGGCGCTGGCGCGACCCCGAGGTAGAAGCCACTGGACTGAAATGGCAGAAAGTCCTGCTTGGCGTGGCGGTTCTGCAGAAATCTTGAATGTTCCACGTGGAACATTCAGAACCTTTAGATCCCTGGCGGGATTGGTTAGCCCAGGGATTCTCGCCAGAAAATGTTCCACGTGGAACATTCAGGCCCCACAAACCTCGGTGACACTGATTTGGGGCTATCCGCCCTGTTGCCATACCCGTGCGGTACGATTTCGCTGTTCCTCCCGTTCGGAGCAACAAGAACCCCGCCCCAGTCGACCCCACCTGTGTGAGGTTGCCGCAATGAGGAAATACTCCATGACCGACTCCCCTGAGATTCAGCACAACCGGCCTCTGCCTCGCGTTATTGCTGTTGCGAATCAAAAAGGCGGCGTTGGCAAAACAACAACCTCCGTAAACCTGTCGGCATGTCTGGCCGAACTCGGATTTCGCACACTGTTGATCGACCTCGACCCTCAAGGCAACGCCTCGTCGGGCGTGGGCATCGAAACCCGCGGTATCGAGAACTCGATTTACGATGTCCTCCTCAATGATTCGGCCATCAGTGATTGTGTTGAACCAGCCAACGTCAAGAATCTCTTTGTCGTGCCCGCCAACCTCGACCTTGCTGGTGCCGAAATTGAACTGGTCAACGAGATGGCTCGTGAACACCGGCTCAAGCGAGCCATCGATCAAGAACTTGATGAGTATGACTACGTCATTATTGACTGTCCCCCGTCCCTGGGCCTCTTGACCGTGAACGCTCTAGTTGCTGCCCGAGAAGTCCTGGTTCCCATTCAGTGCGAGTACTACGCCCTTGAAGGCCTTGGCCAATTACTTCGAAATGTCGACAAGGTCAAAAAGAATCTCAACCCGACCCTTGAGGTCAGCACCATCTTGTGTGTGATGTACGACGCCCGTACCCAGTTGTCGGTCGAGGTCGTCAAGCAAGTACGTGAACACTTTGGCGACAAAGTGTGCGCCACGATTATTCCGCGAAATGTTCGGTTGTCGGAGGCCCCCAGCCACCACCAACCCATCAATGTGTATGATCCGTCATCGAAGGGCTCCATTGCCTATCGATTGGTGGCCAAGGAGGTAGCTGGTGGCACGTCGCCCAGGACTCGGTAAAGGACTTGATGCACTGATTCCTTCAGGATTCAGCGATTCAGGAACAAGCACATCGGCTCGGGGAGCCAGTTTGGTGGAAATTCCAGTAGGGGATCTCTCACCCAACCCTCATCAGCCGCGCGTTCATTTTGATGAAGAGTCGCTCAGCGACTTGGCGGCATCAATTCGTCAGATTGGCGTTCTTCAGCCACTATTAGTTCGACAATTACCTGACGGTTCGTATCAACTGATCGCCGGCGAGCGAAGGTGGAGGGCTGCTCAACAGGCCGGGCTAGCCACCGTTCCGGCGGTCGTGAAGACCACTGACGATATGGCATCGGTCGAACAGGCACTGGTCGAAAACCTCCATCGCCAAGATTTGGCACCGCTTGAAGAAGCTGGCGCGTACCAACAACTCATTGACGATTTCAGCCTGACTCACGATGACGTTGCCAAACGAGTGGGCAAAAGCCGCAGCTCGATTACTAATTCGTTGCGCCTGCTAGCTTTACCAGCTGCAATACAAGTATTTTTGGCTGATGGCAGACTGTCGGCTGGCCATGCAAAGGCGCTACTCGGAAGTCCCGATCGGGCATTTCAAGAGCAGTTAGCCCGGCGTGCTGCCACCGAAGGTTGGTCGGTTCGGGCGATCGAAGAAGCAATTCGTGATCGTGGGGGAGAAGGATCGGCCGCGGTCGTTGCGCCAGGTAAGACCGATGACGGCTCAACGTCTGGCGGCGGTGGCACAGTGTCTAAATTGCCACCCGCAGGTCTGCTTGAACTGGAAAGCCAGATTTCGGAATATCTGTCCACTCGAGTGGGTGTCAAGATGAACAGCAACAAAAAAGGTTCGGTCACCATTGAGTTCGCCGGTCTCGATGATCTCGAGCGTTTGTATTACCTGATGATGGGGGCCGGACCCGTCGAATGACTGGTCTGTGGATAAGTCTCAGGCGCCAGTCGAGAGATGTATCCCCACAAAACCCTCAACTCTGACCCTATAGTCGCGCGACACAGTTTCACACAAGGTGTGGAAAAGCCTGTGGATAACTAGCATTTGGGCTCATTTCAGGGCGCCCAGGCACTGAGGGCCAAGAAAACGGCATCAGCGATGCGTTGATTGCGTTGAGTCATCAATTCGACTGGGCCAAGAGTCAACAACACTGCCGGCATTTTAGTTTCCCGCAAAATAGGGAGTCGCATACCATTGACGGCCATACGTGGAACGACATCGCGGAGGTGTCGCTCAATGAGATGAGCCAATGATCGGCCGCCCGCAGACTCAAACGCCGGAACCGAGTAGTAGGCAACCCGCGCTTCATAGTTGGGGCTCGACTCGATACCGACATAGACGTCAGCCCCGAAAAGGTTGGCGGTATGGCCCTGACCAGCGACTTCTTCGTCGGTGAGCTCGATCAACATTGCACCGTGCTCGCGTAAAGCGTCACTCAAAGTTTTGCGCAACGGTTCAAAATCTCCGAACTGACCGACTGCAACACGGCGTCCGGCCAATGGTTGTCCTCGTCGGGCTTCTTCAGAATCGCGAACAGCAGCGATTCCTGGTCCATCACCAGTCATGCGGGACAATCGACGCAAAACTGTGACCGTATGGCTGTGGCAAACACCATCGACGTCAAGGCCAGCGTTTAATTGAAAATCACGCAACGCCTGGTTGAGTTTTTGTCCGAAAATCCCGTCAATCCGTCCACAATCAAAACCTAAACGCGAGAGCAATCGCTGTAGTTCGGCCACATCGTCGCCGCGTAGGTTGGGCGAACGCAACATGAGTGAGCGATCGCCTAAATCCCACCAGGCTTCAAGCAGGGCAGTCCACGTATCGTCGTCGCAGATACCAGAAACCGTCAGTCCGCGATCTTCTTGAAAGGCGCGGACGCCCTGTTGGGTACCAGAACAATAGAGATCGGGGGTCACGCCGGCATCTGGCAGATAACCAGCTTCTCCGAGGCGATGTTGCAGTTGTTGAACTGCCTCACCCGTCTCACCGGGTGCGATAGCCATCAGGCGAGAAATTCCTCGAGTTCGGAAAGAAGTTGTCCTTTGCCCTTGGCGCCAACCATGGTCTTGACCAGATTGCCGTCTTTAAAGACCAACAGCGTCGGAATGCTCATGACGCCATAACGCTGAGCGATATCGCCGTGCTCGTCGACGTTCAATTTTGCAATCGTGACCTGACCAGCCTTTTCGGCAGCAATTTCACCCAAGATGGGGGCAATCATTTTGCATGGACCACACCATTCGGCCCAAAAATCGACAACGATAGGGGTAGATGACGAGTTCACTGTTTCGTCGAATGTTCCTGAAGTCAGAGTGATAATTCCATCAGCCATAGCGAATCCTTTGCGTACGTGTGTAACAAGCGAATGTTACCGCGTATGAGTCAGTGCTGCTGTTCTAGCCAACGCTCGGCGTCGATTGCCGCCATACATCCCGAACCAGCGGCGGTAATTGCTTGGCGGTAGACGTGATCTTTCACATCACCGCACGCGAAGACGCCTTCAATGTTGGTGAAGGTGCTGTCGGGGCGAGTGATTAAGTAGCCACTGTCTTCCATGTCAATGACACCCTTGAACACATCGGTGTTGGGGCGATGACCGATTGCAATGAAAAGACCAGCAACAGTCATGCTGCTTTCGGCACCAGTCACCGTGTTCTTGAGTGAAATGGATTCGAGGTGATCTTTGCCAACGATCTCGGTCACTGCGGTGTTCCACAACATTTCAATTTTCGGATTGTTCAGGGCGCGGTCTTGCATGATTTTGCTGGCACGGAATGAATCGCGGCGATGGATCAATGTGACCTTTGAAGCGAACTTTGTCAGGAAAGTGGCTTCTTCAATTGCTGAATCTCCGCCACCAACAACCGCAATTTCTTTACCGCGGAAGAAGAAGCCGTCACATGTTGCACATGTTGATAAACCGCGTCCGATCAAGCGTTCTTCGGCTTCAAGACCGAGCATGAGGCTTTGCGCACCAGTTGAAATAATGACTGAATCAGCAGTGAAAATCTCGTCGCGTACATGCACTTTGAGTGGCTTTTCGCCGAACTCAACTTTGGTTGCTTTGCCAGTTAAGAATGTCGCACCAAAGCGCGCCGCTTGATCGCGAAAACGCATCATCAACTCTGGACCCATGATTCCTTCGGGGAAGCCTGGAAAGTTTTCTACGTCGGTCGTGAGCATCAATTGTCCACCGGGTTGATCGCTCGTGCTACTCGGCTCACCTTCAATAACAAATGGGGCCAGGTTGGCGCGAGCGGCATAAATCGCCGCAGTCAGTCCGGCAGGACCCGAACCAATGACGATGACATGATGATGAGTAGACATTTAGATGCTTTCCTTACTTTGACGGCGAACCATGAAAATTGCGCCAACGAGGCACAAGATTGATCCAAGAACGATATGAGAAACCCAAACGGCCGAATCGTGATCGAGCGGCCATTCCAACAAGTTGATGAGTCCACGAGAAATACCAACGAGCAATAAGACCAGAGCCATCACACCAAGAAATGCACTAAGCAACCCAAAGACCAAGCCACGGGCCACCATGACAATGGGCTTAGTGGTGCGATCGCGAACCTTGTCGACTGTGTCGATGATTGTTTCAGTGAAATCTGATGCCCAATTGGGGTCGGTAAGCGGATTGCCAGCCATGCTCTTGAGGCTAGCCACGAATACCAATTACGGCACGATGCCAACAATCACTAAGCAGTCACTCAAGCGATAAACCACCACACCATCGGGTTGGGTGAAATGAATTTCGGCGGTTTCACCAGCAAAAGTCACCTCAACATCGGCAGCTGGTCGCAATGGATCGTCACAAAGCGGCGCAGTTTTTTGTGGAACGACAAAACCCTCAACTGTCCAGGCAGATAACAAGTCCTGAAGTTCGTTGGTGTCATTGATGACGAGGGGCAAACCCCACGACGCTGTTTCGGCCACACCTGAATCGGCTGCCATCGGGGCGAAACTGTTCGCCGACATATCGGCAGGTGCTTCAGAGGCCATAGGGGCGGCCATTTCCTCGGGCGCTATTTTTGCGGTGGCTGCGATTTCAGCAACGGACTGATCTGACGAACCCGATCGAGTGACCGCAACGCCAACGACTGCAACTACTGCGGCAGCCGCTGCGAGCGATGCGACATATCTGCTGAGCCTGCGGGGCGTTAATTGTGTTTTTAATTGTATTGCGGTTTGAGTTCTTCCTTCAGCCGCAGCACGTTGAATAGCGGCGTTGATTGTTGAACTATCAGCGAGGGGGATAGACGACAAAAGTTGTTGTCGGTTGTTGTCAAATTCAACGGCTCGCGTATTGACTGCGGCACGTAGTTCTTCAGGAATTTCACCGAGATCAATATCGTGATCAATCAAACGACTTGCGAGTTCATCAAGATCAAGATTGTTCAATTCGAAGTCGTTGGTCGGGTCGGTGCTCATGGTTGATTTCCAGTGTCGGGGTTTTGACGTTCGTGAGGTGCTTCTAAGTTCCCGAAAATGTCAGCGAGGCGTCCTCGGCCACGAGCGATCCTCGACCGGACGGTGCCAATGGGGATATCAAGTACCTGACTGATTTCTTCATAATCAAGGTCGGCTACATCACGAAGTACCAGCGCAACACGGAATTCTTCAGGGATCTGAGCGAGCCCCTGAGCGAGATAATCGGTTGCTTCAAATTCCAATTGCTGATCATCGTTGCGGGTATCAGCAATATCGATCTGTTGCCCATCGGTGGAAAAGAGCGAAAGAGGCCGACCATTGCGCCGCCGCCGTTCGTCTAGAGCGGCATTAGTTGCAATGCGGTATACCCAAGTAGAAAAAGCCGAACGCCCGTCAAAAGATTCATAACCGCGAACGATCGCGATCATCGCATTTTGTGTCGCATCGTCAGCGTCAGCATCGTTCAGCAGTATTCGCCGGCAAACCGCGCGAATCATTGAGTAGTTATCTTTCAACAATGAGTCAAGAGACGGTGTTGATGTCATGAGTGGTAGCGATCAACTACGGAGTTGGTTGAATTCGTATTTCGCTGATGTAACCGCGATACGGGTTGTTATTGCTGCAAAATCCACTTTGGCCAATTTGGGTGAGATACACCAAAGCAAATTGTGATGGCGTTGTAAATGATGTTGTGATCGTTGAACCATCATCGGACGAACCTTCCCAAATAGGAGATCCCCACGCCTCAAGATCAGAGCCAGCACTATTTGATGCGTAGACCCTGGCTTTCCAACCATCACCTTGAACGTCGGCCTGTAGTTGTGCAAGTGCAGAACCATTCAGTTGCATCACCAAACCAACGCCTGATTTACTTCCAAAGGTCGATGATTTGTAGCACGTCGTTGACCAGGCGGTCGTTGAGTCGCCGTCAGTGACATTGCTTGCTTCATTATCGTTTTCAGTTTGATCGTCACCTTGTGGATCAAAGGATTTAATGCCAGTGATTTGAACAGGTCCGCTCACAACGGGGGCGGTTGTAGCAACTGTTGTTGTGGCTGGCTCTGCTGAAGTGGAATCTGACTTATTGATCGTGGCAAAAACTACGCCGACCACAAGGAGAATGGCTATGACACCAATCAACAGCGCTGGTGTTGGTTTAAATGCAGTCTGACTGCGAGTTTTAGGTGACGAAGTTTTCGTAGTCGTAGGTGGTTGAGGACTTGGTTGTTTACGACCTTGCTGGCCGCTTGAAGAATCACTTGGCCCACGCGTGATACCAACTGGGGTATGACCTTTAGGTCGAATGACTTTGCCGGGCGTCGGAGTGCGATCGCCAGCGGGTCGCTTTGAGCCAGTGGGGGTTGATGATTTACGGCCTTCAATGACTCGTCGAATTGCCACACCAGCTTGAGCAGCATCAGCAAAGCGATCTTTTGGTTCGCGAGCGATTAAACGATTGATAATTCGCGCGACATCAGGATCGACGTCGGGCCGGTGTTTCGCAATATCAGTTGCGTCACGATGCAATCGAGCGAGGGCTGTGTCGGTGTCGTTCTTTCCCACAAACGGAACCTTGCCAGCAAGACACTCGTACATCACGAGACCTAACGAATACAGATCGGCACGAGCATCAAGGTTGTCACCACGTACTTGTTCGGGCGACAAATACTTTGCGGTGCCCATCATGATATTTTCGCTGGTGAGGTCTTCGTCGGCATCAAGTGCTTTGGCAATTCCGAAGTCGGTCAACATGACGCGTTTCTCGGTGTTGATCAAAATATTTCCAGGCTTGACATCACGATGGATCAAGCCCTGTTTGTGTGCGGCTTCAAGCGCCGAGCACACCGAGTAACCAATACTTAAGACACTGTTAACGGTCAGAGTTTTCTCGCGATCAAGTCGTTCGCGTAATGATTCGCCATCCACAAATTCCATGATGACGGCCTGACGACCATTGTCTTCGATGGCGTCGTACACGGTGACGATGTTGTAGTGATTGAGATTCGCGGCAGCGATTGCTTCACGACGAAAACGCTCAGCCAAAGTTGACTCGGCAGCAAGATGTGGTTTGAGAAGCTTGATCGCGACGACGCGGGTTAACTGCAAATCGGTTGCTTGCCACACATCAGCCATTCCGCCGTGCGCGCGCAAAGAATCAAGGCGATACCTCTCAGCGATAATCGTTGAAGGTTGTGGAGTAGAAGGATGGGACGACGAGGACATGCTTGAAATTGAACGCTAGTTGTCGTGACTGTGCAGACTGCGGAATACCGCTATGAACAGCAATGAGTTCATCTCGCGAAATAATGCGCAGGAGCGCTTAGTTTTCGAAGAAAGCGACTCCGATTGTTCCGCGACCGGCATGTGCTCCAACAACTGCACCAATGTCACCAACCATGATTTCACCCGAATACACAGTTTTAAGTTGGGTGATAAATGCTTC
>CAMDER010000026.1 GCA_945896935.1 Bifidobacterium breve
TTGATTCGAAGTCTGAAATATCACAATCAGCGACGGGTTGTCGCTGAACTTGCTGACCGCCTGGTGCGTTCAATTCTGGCTGATCCTGAGAAGCCGGTTTACGACGTGGTGACCTGGGCACCTACTTCGGTGGTGCGCGAACGACTGCGGGGCTATGACCAATCACAATTGTTGGCAAAAGCTGTCGCGGAGCGTCTCGGACTGCGATGTCGTCGACTGTTGTATCGCGATCGCAGTGCACCACAAACTGGTCGCAATCGGCAAGAGCGTCTGAACGGTCCCATGTTTCGGGCTCGTCCGCTACGTCATCCATGTCGAGTACTCGTCATTGACGATGTTGTGACAACTGGAAGTACTTTGCGAGCGGCGGCCCATGCACTCGATTTGGCTGGGGCCAGTGAGGTGTGTTTGCTAGCCGTAGCAGCAACGCCTCGCGATCGGTCTACAAATTCGCGAGTTGCCTAACGCGTTGAACTGCCAATGTCGGGTCAATATCTACCCAAATTCCGTGTATTCCTGCCGCGGAAGCAGCATCAACGTTGCTTTGGGCATCGTCAAGAAATGCGGCTCGATGAGCTTCAACACCGAGTCGATGTAACGTGAGGTCGTAAATTGCGCGGTTGGGTTTGCGCATTCCCACTTCGTGACTATCGACGACATCATCAAAAATGTTGGCGAAATCGAGCATGGGCCACCATGCATCGCGTAATTCGCGCACATTGTTGGTCAATACTCCGAGGCGAAATCCCGCGGACTTGAGTTCGTGGACGAGTTCGATGACCAATGTGTTGGGTTCAAAGGCAAAGCCGATGATCGGAGGGTTCGGAGAATTTGGGGTGCTTGGGGCGGGGGCTTCTAACAATGTGGCCATCGGTTGCAAACCTGCCTCAAGAACAAGCGGGGCCAGCTGTTGGCGATACTCGAGCATGCTGATTTCGCCCCGTTCGAGTCGATGCCAGGGATGATTGGTGTCCTGCCCGTAATCGCCCATCATGACTTTCATGACTTTGTCGGCGGGATCATTGGGAAAGCGCTTGACCACATCGCTGGGGCGACCGTTGCTCGCTAAAACACCGCCAAAATCGAAAATAACTGCGTCAATCAGGCGGTCCGATTGGTTGGAATGATTGGCGGATGTTGGGGCTGAATCGGGCACGGAGTCATTCTGCCTGTCGGCGTGCTTTCTTACATCATTGCTGCACGTGAACTTTGGGTGACCCCGAGGCTCACAGATACCGCCTGTAGGCTCTATACCTGCATGGGAATCCTCGATCGCATCCTGCGGGCCGGTGAAGGCAAGAAACTGAAGGCCCTCGAGGGTCTCGTTCCTGACATCAACGCCCTTGAGTCGTCTGTTCAAACATTGTCGGACGACGCATTGCGTGGCAAGACCGCCGAATTCCGTACCCGTCTTGAGCGGGGTGAAACTCTCGACGATCTGCTCATCGAAGCATTCGCCGTCGTTCGCGAAGGTGCACATCGTGTCATTGGACAACGTCACTACGACGTGCAAATGATGGGCGGGGCGGCATTGCACTTCGGCTGGGTTGCCGAAATGAAAACGGGTGAAGGTAAGACCTTGGTCTCGACCTTGCCGGCATATCTCAATGGCTTGTCGGGCAATGGCGTGCACCTCATCACGGTGAACGACTATTTGGCACGCCGTGACTCTGAGTGGATGGGACGAGTTCATCGTTGGCTCGGACTCACCGTCGGACTTGTTGTTCCAGGTTCGCGCGAGCGCCCTGAGCAAAAGCGGGTCGACTACGCCTCTGACATTACGTATGGAACCAACAATGAATTTGGTTTTGATTATTTGCGCGACAACATGGCGCCGACCAAACTCAACAAAGTTCAGCGTGGACATGCTTTTGCGATCGTTGATGAAGTTGACTCGATTTTGATTGACGAAGCACGTACACCACTCATCATCTCTGGTCGAGTGGCCGATGCCGCCAATCTCTATTACCGCTTTGCATCAATTGTGCGGGCTCTGAAGCGCGACGTTGATTACGAAGTTGAAGAAGATAAGCGCATTGTTATGCCGACCGAAGCCGGCATTGAGCGCGTTGAAGCCGAACTCGGCCTTGAAAACTTGTACGACGAAGTTCAACGCAATCTTGTTCATCAATTGCAAGTGGCATTGAAGGCTAAAGAGTTATATCGCCGCGACAAGGACTACATCATTCAAGGTGGCGAAGTAAAAATCGTTGACGAATTTACGGGTCGTATTCTTGAGGGTCGTCGTTGGAGTGAAGGTATTCACCAAGCAGTTGAGGCCAAAGAAGGCGTCAAGATTAAAGAAGAAAATCAAACGCTTGCCACGATCACATTGCAGAACTATTTCCGCATGTACACCAAGCTCTCTGGAATGACTGGTACGGCACAAACTGAAGCTGCCGAACTCATGAATACCTACGACTTGCAGGTTGTGCCGATCCCAACGAACCGTGCGGTCGTGCGTATCGATTCGGCTGACCAGATTTTTAAGACCGAAGACGCCAAGTTCAATGCAGTCGTCACCGACATCATCGAGCGCAATGCCAATGGGCAGCCAGTACTAGTTGGTACGGTCAGCGTTGCAAAGAGCGAGCACTTGTCGCGACTTCTTGCCAAGAATGGTGTCAAGCATGAGGTTTTGAACGCCAAGCAACACACCCGTGAGGCCGAAATCGTCACTCAGGCCGGACGCCTTGGCGCGGTCACCGTTGCCACAAACATGGCTGGCCGTGGAGTCGACATTCTTCTTGGCGGTAACCCCGAAGGCTTGGCGCACCGAGCAGTTCTCGCCGAAGGCCATACCGCCGACACCATGACTGACGAATTTGCGTTAGCGCTTCCACTTGATCAGATGCCCGATGAGTATCGGGCGGCGCGCGCGGTTGCACAAGCTCGATATACCGAACTCCTTGCAGATATCTCAGCAAAGTGCAAGGCCGAAGGCGACCAAGTACGTGAAGTCGGTGGCTTGTATGTCATTGGCTCTGAGCGTCATGAGAGTCGTCGTATCGACAATCAGTTGCGGGGACGAGCGGGTCGTCAGGGTGACCCCGGCTCGAGTCGTTTCTATTTGAGCCTTGAAGACGAATTGATGCGTTTGTTCGCGACCGGTGCATTGAGTTGGGTCATGGGACGCGCATTGCCTGATGACGAAGCAATTGAACACAAGATGGTCACCAAAGCCATCGAACGCGCTCAGAGCACTGTCGAAACACGTAATGCCGAAATTCGTAAGAACGTGTTGAAGTACGACGAAGTGATGAATGAGCAGCGCAAGGTGATTTATATGCGCCGCGACCAAATTCTTGACGGCGTCGATCTCAAAGTTGCTGCGCTCGAATACATGTCCGAGGCAGTCGATGCGCTGATCGAAACGCATTGTGTGAGCGAGGCCGACGACGAATGGGATCTTGATGGTCTCACTAAAGAACTGAAGACCTATTGGCCGAATGAATTGACACCTGATCACTTGGGTCAATCAGCAAGTACCGACAAGATGTACGACGTCGTCATGGATAATGCGACTATTTACTATGAACAGCGTGAATCAGAACTCACTTCAGTGGTGATGCGCGATGTTGAACGTCAGGTCATGTTGCGCATTATTGATCAACGCTGGCGTGAACATCTTGAAGAGATGGACTATCTGCAAGAGGGCATCAATCTGCGCGCTATGGGCCAAAAAGATCCGTTGGCCGAATGGCAGCGCGAGGGCTATGAGATGTTTGGTGCCATGATGAAGGGCATCGCGCAAGACTTCGTGAAGTACGTCATGCACGTGCAGGTTGTACGTAACGAAGAATCTGCTCCCGTCTTGCAGAACCTTCAACAGACAAAATCTGAAGCACCTTCGGCAGTGAGTCAAGGTGCAGTGCAGAGTGCGGATGAGATGCCTCAGCAGGCTGCGCCCGTCAAGCAGCAGCCCATCGTGAACGACGAGTGGTCAAAGACGCCTCGTAATGCGCCGTGCCCTTGCGGTTCAGGTAAAAAATTCAAGATGTGCCACGGCACCAGCTGAGATTGTCATGCGCGATTTCACAGATGATTTGAAGGATGTGAGTCGACGACTCGGCGAGGCCAAGGTCTATCTCAAGATTGATGCTCAACGAGATCGATTTCGCGAACTCGAAATTGAGGTATCAAAGCCCGGACTTTGGGACGATCAGGAGTTTGCCAAGAAACTCAATACCGAATACGCCAACACCAAGGGCGATATTGACATCTTTGACGGATTGGCTCGTCGGCTTGAAGACGCTGAGGTGCTCCATGAAATGGCGCGCGAAATTGATGATGCTTCGCAAGAAGCCGAAATCGAAAAAGGCATTCAGGCGATCGCTCGCGAATTGAATGGCTTAGAAATGCGCAGTTTGTTTACGGGCGAACACGATGAGTTAGATTGCATCGTCCACATCAACACCAAAGATGGTGGAGTTGACGCCCAAGATTGGAGCGAACTCCTCTTACGGATGTACCAGCGCTGGGCCGAGCGTCGTGGAATTGATTTTGAGATCAACGATATTTCACCAGGAACTGAAGCTGGGATTATGTCCGTTGAGTTCACCTTGAAAGGTCGTTATGCCTACGGGCTGATGACATCTGAACGAGGTACGCATCGCCTGGTGCGCATCAGTCCGTTTGATAATCAAGGTCGGCGTCAAACAAGCTTCTCCAATGTGCAGGTGTGGCCCGCAATGGAAAATCCCGATATTGAAATTGATGAAACTGATGTGCGCATGGAAGTGTTTCGTGCATCAGGAGCAGGTGGCCAGCACGTCAATAAGACGTCATCAGCGGTTCGTCTCATTCACGAACCAACCGGGCTTGTCTCATCGTCACAAGAAGAGCGCAGTCAATTACAAAACCGCGAAAAGGCGATGAATCGCTTGAAGGCAATGGTTGCGGCAAAGATTGAAGAAGAACATCAAGCCGAACTTGATCGCATTGCTGGCAAACAAGCAACGGTCGGCTGGGGTAGCCAAATTCGCAGCTATGTCTTACAGCCCTATCAAATGGTGAAAGATTTGCGCACAAATATTGAATCAAGCAGCGTCGAATCTGTGCTTGATGGCGACTTGGACGAATTTATGGTCGGATATTTGCAGTGGCGTCGTGCGGGCGACGATTCTTGACGAAGTACGACTGATAACCTAACTGTTTGAGTTCATGTGGTCGACCAACTGGTCGGTCTCTCGCCCGAGGAGCAACATGATTCGCCTCGAAAACGTAACAAAAACTTATGGCACTGAAATTCCAGCGGTGCGTGATGCATCTTTCGAGGTGGCCAAAGGCGAGTTCGTCTTTATGGTGGGTCCATCAGGTTCAGGTAAGTCAACTTTGTTGCGCTTGATGAATCGTCAAGAACAGCCCGAACGTGGCGCTGTCTGGGTGGCTGGCAAGGACATCAATGAAATGTCCGATTCAAAAGTGCCGTACTTACGCCGCAATATCGGAAATATTTTTCAGGACTACAAGCTATTACTGAACAAAACAGTTTTTGAAAATGTGGCCTTTGCCCTTGAAGTTATTGGGCGACCCAAGCATGTGATTCGTCAGCAGGTTCCTGCTGTTCTCGATCTCGTCGGTCTCTCCGATAAGGAAGACCGTTTTCCCCATCAACTGTCTGGTGGCGAGCAGCAACGAGTTTCTATCGCCCGGGCTTTCGTTAATCGGCCATTAATTTTGTTGGCTGACGAACCAACCGGCAACCTCGACCCCGCCACAGGTGAAGGAATTATGCGTCTTTTGGATCGCATCAATACCACCGGAACAACCGTGGTGATGGCAACTCACGATCAGCGAATTGTGAACATGATGCGTCGTCGCGTGGTGCAACTTGATCGCGGTGTCATTGTTCGCGACCAAGAACGAGGAGTGTACGACTGATGATTGCTCGTATCAGTTACGCATTCCGCGAAACGTGGGCCAGTTTTAAGCGCAACGTCACTTTGACGATGGCAGCGGTGATTACTTCTGCTGTTTCATTGTTGTTGGTCGGCTCAACTTTTCTCATTCAGCGGGCCTTTGACAATTTGTTGACTCGTTGGAAAGGCGACGTTGAGCTGATTGTTTACGTTCGTTCTGATGCCGATGTCAACCAAATTCAGGTGATTGAAGACGCGTTGAACTCTCAGCCAGCAGTTATTGATGTCTCAAAATTGCGATATCTTGATCAGGCCGAAAGTTATGCCGAAGCGCAGAAATTGTTTGCCGGTGATCCTGGAACTTTGCGCCTATTAACGCCAGAAAACATTCCATCGCAATTCAAGGTTGTGCCAATTTCGCAGGACTCAAATCTGATCCGTGAACTTGGTGAACAATTCCGAAGTTTGGCCGGTGTGCGAGAGGTTGCGTACGCTCAGGATGTCTTTGATGTCGTGGCACGAGTCTCGCAATTTATTCGCATCGCGACGACTGCAATGTCGATTGTCCTACTCGTGGTCGCGGTCGGCTTAATTTGGAACACCATCCGAACCGCGATGTTTGCGCGTCGACGCGAAATTGAAGTGATGAAACTCGTTGGCGCGACTAACTGGTTCATTCGTATTCCGTTCATGCTCGAAGGCCTGATGCAGGGGCTCATTGGTGGCGTGTTGTCGTGTTTGGGCCTCTGGGGGCTAAACACGGCTTGGTCGAACGCGGTTGCCGACTTCAATGACACCGAACTCGCGGCATTAGTCGTCACTGATGGCTATATGCGTTTCGTGATGTTTATTTTATTGGGAATCGGAGCAATAGCAGGCGCGGTCGGATCAGGTATTGCTGCTACACGTTTCTTAGACGTGTGACGTTCTATTAAGGTCTTCTCCATGGCCTACGAGGAAATTATCTACGAAGTATCTGAGCAGATTGCGACGATTACTTTGAATCGTCCCGACAAGTTGAATTCGTTCACGAATCGGATGTTGAAAGAAATCATCGCAGCTTTCGATGAGAGCGATGCTGATGACAATGTGCGCGCGGTTATTGTGACTGGCTCGGGTCGGGCCTTTTGTGCGGGCGCCGATTTGTCTGGTGGGGGAGAAACCTTTGCCAAAGGCGGAAGTGATGTGAAGGCCAAGACTGGCGTCATGCGTGACGGCGGTGGCTTGGTGTCGTTGCGAATCTTTGAAAGTAAAAAGCCAGTGATCGGCGCAATTAATGGTGCAGCCGTTGGGGTGGGTGTCACGATGACCTTGCCGATGGATATTCGCCTGGCCAGTACGAGTTCTAAGTTTGGATTTGTCTTCGCCAAGCGGGGAATCATTCCCGAGGCTGCGAGTAGTTGGTTCTTGCCCCGAATTGTCGGAATCTCGCAAGCGACCGAATGGTGTTTCACGGGGCGCATGATCAGCGCCGATGAAGCCAAAGAAGGACGACTCGTACGAAGTGTTCATGCACCAGAAGATCTCTTGCCGGCGGCTCGGGCCATTGCTCGTGAGATCGCAGAAAACACTGCTCCAGTTTCAGTGGCCTTGTCACGACAAATGTTGTGGCGCATGCTGGGTGCCGATCATCCGATGCAGGCTCACCGAGTTGACTCTCGAGCCATCAATTCACGGGGTGCGAGCGATGATGCCCGCGAAGGCGTGATGAGTTTTCTAGAAAAGCGACCGGCAAACTTTTCGGTCAAAGTCAGCGATGGATTGCCAGAAGTATTCCCCGATTGGCAGGATCCACAGTTCTCGTGAGTGACGATGCCTTAGGCGAAATTTCTATGTACGAGCGAGTCGGCGGGATGCTCTTTTTTGTCACGCTCGTTGATCACTTTTATATTGGCGTTGTTGCTGATGATGTGTTGTGGCCCTTGTACCCCGACCAGAGCGATCTTGATGGGGCAAAGCGGCGTCTGGCGCTGTTCTTAGGTCAATACTGGGGCGGGCCACAGTCATATATGGAAGAACGTGGGCATCCAAAATTGCGGTTACGCCATATGCCTTTTCATGTGGGGCCGCTTGAACGCGATCGTTGGTTAGTGCACATGACCGCGGCGATTGAAGCAACGACCAATGATGAATCGCTCCGTCAAGAGTTGCTGGCTTATTTTGTTCCAGCCGCTGAACATTTGCGCAATGACACGGGTTTACCGATTAGTTCGGCGAAGCCGAAATAAAATGAAGCGGTTTTTGAGCGTTAGCTAAAGACGACGGTCTTGCGGCCGTACACCAGTACCCGATGCTCAAGGTGGGCACGAACTGCACGAGCAAGCACGATTGTTTCAAGATCGCGTCCCTTGCGGGTGAGATCCGCGACTGAGTCGCGGTGAGAAACGCGCGCAACTTCCTGATCAAGGATTGGACCTTCATCAAGTTCTTCGGTGACATAGTGAGCGGTCGCCCCGATGATTTTGACACCCCGATCGTGGGCTTGTCGATACGGGTTCGCCCCAACAAATGCCGGAAGGAAAGAGTGGTGGATATTGATGATGCGCGACTGGTACGCGTCGACAAGTTGTGGCGAAAGTATTTGCATGTATCGCGCCAAGATTACGAGGTCGACTTGATTTTCGTTGAGCGTCTCAAGTACGGCGAGTTCTTGGTGTGACTTTGTCTCGGGGGTGACCGGCAAGTGCACGTAGGGGACACCCATGTGTTGTACGAGGTCGGCATGATCGGGATGATTGTCGATCACGGTCACGATGTCTGCTGGAAGTTCACCTGATCGCCAGCGACTGAGTAAATCGAAGAGACAGTGCGACTGCTTGCTTGCCAAAATCGCGACTCGTGGAAGGTGGTCGGTGAATCGCAACTGCGCATTCATGAAAAACTTGTCGGAGACCGACGTAAAGGCATTGAGAATTTCGTGACGGTCAAGCGAGAAACCATCTAGTTCGAATTCAACTCGTTGGAAGAAGACTCTCTCAACATCGTCGGTGTGCTGTTCTGCGTGAACAATGTTTCCGCCATGAGTAGCGATGAACTCTGCAACCGCTGCAACGACACCACGTTGATCGGGGCAAGAAAGTAAGAGGACACCGGTTGGAGACACGGTCACAAGTTTGCCTGCCGAAAAACTCATTTGCGACTTTGTTTGACTCTCAGACGAAAACAGCCCTGTACTGGGATGACTTACGACTGGGGGATCAGGGCGTGACAGGCCACCGCGGCGGCGGCCGCGACGTTGAGGGAATCAATGCCAGACGCCATGGGTATTTTCACCATGTAGTTCACTGCCGACAGGGCGTCGGGGGATAAGCCGGAGCGTTCTGAGCCGAGCACGATGGCTACTTTGGCATCCTTGGGCAAACTTGCGCCGACATCGCGAATATTGAGGGCGTCAGGACGTGGAGTCAGTCCACACACGATGTAGCCGGCATCGCGAAGCGCGATGAGTGTTGAAGATGCGTCGGTTACCCGGCTGTAACGCATGGAAAACGCGGTACCCATCGAGACGCGCAGAGCCCGTCGTGCCAACGGGTCGGCGCTATTTCGATCAAGAATCACTCCGTCAATTCCGAAAGCTGCAGCGCTACGAATGATCGCGCCGATGTTTGTTGGGTTATCAACGTCTTCGACGACGAGTAGGTGATGAGCGGTCGCCAATAATTCGTCAAGTTTGAGAGGTGAGGGTCGTTCAAACAGACCCATGATGTCGAGAGCGACACCCATGCCAGTTAACGTTTTGCGGACATCGGCGTGTGCGGCATATATGGGAATTGAAGCGTCAATGTTTTGGACTAGCGCGCTGGGAGACGCAGCATCGGTCAACGCTTCGACCAGCCGACAGCCTGCCGACAATGCTCGTTCGACGACCAAGTCGCCTTCGGCGATGAACATCCCGAGAGTGATCTTTTCTGCTTCGCCAGTTTGCATCGTCTTAAAAACTCGGGCCGGAATATTGCGCGGACGGAGTTCTCGTTCTCGAAGTCGAAAGCGATCAAGACGATGATCGTCTAACGAATCAACGTAGATCAGTTCGCGAGACATTTTTTCGGCGTCAGAAATCAGTAGTACCAGGGATACGGCGCCCAGTCGGGTTCGCGCTTTTCAAGAAACGACATCCGACCCTCTTGAGCCTCATCGGTCATGTACGCCAAACGAGTTGCTTCGCCGGCAAATACTTGTTGACCCACGAGTCCATCATCAATGAGATTGAAGGAAAACTTCAACATTCGTTGGGCGGTGGGGCTCTTGCTATTGATTTCTTTGGCCCACTGCAAGGCGGTTGCCTCAAGTTCGGCATGCGGTACGACAGCATTGACCATGCCCATACGTTGCGCATCTTCGGCGCTGTATTCACGGCCAAGGAAGAAAATTTCACGGGCAAATTTCTGACCAACTTGCCGAGCTAAATATGCCGAACCAAAGCCACCATCAAAACTTGCAACGTCTGCATCGGTTTGTTTGAAGCGGGCATGTTCTTTGCTGGCGATCGTGAGGTCGCTGACGACATGCAAACTATGTCCACCGCCAGCGGCCCAACCGGGAACAACACAAATAACAATTTTGGGCATAAAGCGAATCAGGCGCTGAACTTCGAGAATGTGCAAGCGACCGCTTTTGCCTGGATCAATAGTTTCGGCAGTTTCGCCTTCGGCATAGCGATAACCGTCGCGGCCGCGAATACGTTGGTCTCCGCCACTGCAAAAAGCCCAACCGCCGTCTTTGGCCGAAGGGCCATTGCCAGTCAGAAGTACGCATCCGACATCGGTGCTTTGTCGAGCATGCTCAAGAGCGGTGAAGAGTTCATCAACGGTATGGGGACGAAACGCGTTGCGAATTTCGGGGCGATTGAAAGCGACGCGGACAGTGCCATGCTCAACTGATCGGTGGTAGGTGATATCGGTGAATTTGAATCCGGGGACGACTCGCCAAGCCGTTGGTTCGAAGATGTCAGAAACTTTGCTTTCGCTCACGGGTTTATTCTCTCAGACCAAAAGGTAAAAACACCCTTTTGCCACAGTTGCTTCAAAACGCAGTGAACTCGGTGAGGCTGCCAACACTTTGCCCTGCTTAATGGGTATTTTGACGGGATGTCCATGTTGCGCCATAACCGAGTTGTTGCGGGATCATTGGTCCTGCTTCTGACCGCCTCAGCATGTGCGTCGGGTTCGGCGCAAGGGACGACCGATGTATCGTCCGTGCCGTTTGTTGAATCGACCACAACTTCAACGACCCCAGTGACGACCACGACATCTACGACAACTTCTACAACGACGCTGGCTCCAACGACAACGCTGGTCCCGACGACGACAACGACTCTGCCTGAGGTCACTCCGCTCATGGCCCCGTTAGTCGCTGTTGGAAGAAACGATGGATTAGAAACTGCTCGTATCCAAGAACGATTGCTTGAACTCGGATTTTGGTTGATGCTTGTTGATGGTGACTTCGGGGGAACAACCAAACAAGCAGTCATGGCGTTTCAGAAATACGTCGGACTCGAAGCGACGGCAAGCGTCGATCAGGCAACCGCTGATGCATTAACTCTGGCGACAACTCGGGCTGTCGGTCAATCGAACGAAGCCGGAACCTTGGTTGAAATTGATAAAGACAAGCAAGTTTTATTCATCATGAACTCGGGAAAGCTTTTGTGGGCGTTGAATATTTCAACGGGTAGCGGCCAATATTTTCTTGAAATGAATCAGAAAGATTCAGTGACATGGGAGACCGGGCGTTCAGTAACTCCGTCAGGGCGTTACAAAATCAATCGTGAGAAGGCAGATGGATGGTGGGATGGCGATCTTGGGCGGATCTATCGCCCCAAGTATTTCAATGGCGGCATCGCGGTTCATGGTTCAATGAAGATTCCGAATTACCCGGCTTCGCATGGATGTGTTCGCGTGAGCACCCAAGCAATGGACATGATTTGGGCCTCGGGTTTGCTGCCCAAGAAGACTCCAGTGTGGGTATACGGAAATGATATTGAAGCGATCGGTGAACCGCCGGTGGTGCCAACGACGACGACGACAACTACGTCAACTACGACTACTTTGCCGATTGATCCAAACCCAACGACGACGATTGTGCCGGCCTGAACTCATTTCTAGAGCGGAGTGAGCAACAAATCTTCAATCTGCGTTGGCGCACCCCAGTTATTGATCAGCTGCTCGGCGGTTGTTGCAAGGGGTTCGTATGACGTCTTGTCAATGACTGCGATGTGATACCCGAGGCTTTCAATCCATGTCAGCGCGTCGAGCGGACCGATATTGGATACTCGTTGAATCATTTCGCAACTGAATTCCATAATGATTGAAGGGCGGTCGCGTTGGAGTGTTGCTAGCCCAGAACGCAATATCGAAATTTCGGCACCTTCTACATCAATTTTGATCAACTTCGTTGCTATTGGGGCGATGTCATCAAGGCGACGAATCGGAACGATGAAACCAAATCCTTGTGAGAGAGTGTCAATATTCGTCGGTAATACACCGCCGTTTGAACCAATATGTGTTCCGAACCAGGTCCATTCACCAATGTCAGATAGTGCACTTGGGATGAGTGTCACATTTTCAAAATGATTTTTTTCGGTTGTGAGAAGTAGCAGTCGACAATTTTCGGTATTTGGTTCAACTGCAATGACGCGGCCGGTATTGCCGACGAGTCGCGAGGCATGGGCTACGTGAACGCCGATGTTGGCGCCAACATCTATGAAAGTGTCGCCAGACTTTAGGATTCGATTTAAAGTATGCGAGACGTGCGGCTCGTAACCTGCCGCAACCTGTGGTGACACCGAACCCTCTGACTTATCGGTTGCAATCTTTAATCCGTTGACGTTCAACCACTCGATATCTGCTGGACCAAAACGCGCCACAATTCGACTGGCAAGCAGTTGCTGATCAGTGTGCAAGATCAGCGAACGGATGGGGTCATGACCTGACGCAATAGCTTGATTGGCGATGTGGTGAAGCCCATGGTTCTGCTCGGGAGTCACTTCACCGAACAGGAGCGAAATCATGGTCTTGACCGTCGGCTGTTCGCCTCGCTTGCGCTTCAACACAGTGGTAACCGTAGTCGTCCTGACTGAGTTCACTTGATGTTCGCTCCTCTGGGGGTTGCAAACTTGGCAGAATGACTAGGTGACAGATCAATCTCAACCAACTCTCGGTGCTCGACTCTTGGCCGAAGGTGTTGGTAGCGCCTTCTTGGTCGCTGTTGTGGTTGGTTCGGGCATCATGGCGCAACGACTTTCGCCCAATGACCTCGGCTTGCAGTTGTTAGAAAATGCTGCAGCAACTACTGGCGGATTGATTGCCTTAATCTTGGCACTGGGACCAGTTTCGGGCGCTCATTTCAACCCTGTTGTTTCGTTAGTGACACGGTTGTTCGGTGGATTGACGAATAAAGAATTAGTGCTGTACTCCATCGTGCAAATTGTTGGTGCTTGCATCGGAGCAATGATCGCCAATGTCATGTTTGAACTTGACGCCGTGAACTGGTCAACAAAAGATCGCTCGTCCGGGGCCCTGTGGTTCTCGGAGATGATTGCGACGATCGGATTAGTCGTCGTTATCTTTTGCATTGTGCGCAGCGGTCGGGCCTCGGCAGTTCCCTACGCAGTGGGCGTCTGGATTGGAGCAGCATATTGGTTCACATCATCGACGAGTTTCGCTAACCCCGCTGTTGATTTTGCTCGTTCAATGTCGGACACATTTGCGGGTATCAAGCCCTCATCAATTCCGGGATTTTTGGTTGCTCAGTTGGTCGGAGGAATCGTGGCTTTCTTTTTGGTGAAGACGCTGTATCCAATTGCAAAAGAACAAAAGTGACGCCACGCAATTCTTTTAAACTTAGATTTATAGCTTTCCGTCAACCATCAATTGAATCGCCCGACGACATGTTCGGTTGAATGCATCCACTGCCATGAACAGATGCTCATCAGAAGTGTCTTCTTCTTTGGTGTGGCTTAAGCCAGCAATTGACGATGAAAAAATCATGACTGTCGGAATACTGCGAGCCATTTCACTGGCATCGTGAAGTGCTCCACTAGGCAATTCAACGTCATGCCCTTCAACTTCGCGAACACTCGTACGCGCGGCATCAAGAAGTTCTGGGTGAAACGGCATCGGGGGAATACGGAAGATGTGTTCAAACTCAACAGTGCATCCTTCGGCCTCGGCAGCGGCGTGAGCTGCAGCGATGCTTTCTGAATGCATCACTGCTAATTCTCGGGCGTCGATATGGCGCATATCAAGAGTGATGGTGGTTTCACCAGCAACTGC
>CAMDER010000027.1 GCA_945896935.1 Bifidobacterium breve
TTCGTTGGCCTCGGTACTGGATAAATAATCAATGAGACAATCGGTAGTGAAACTTGAGACGCTGTGTTCGACCGGTCGCTCATGTTCGGTGTCCAACATGTGCATATGACCGAGTGATGTGTCATAGCCCTGTGTATTTAAGAAATCAATCCACGGTTGATGGGGTCCGGTGAGATTGAGCTGCCATTCAAATCCGGGCAGTATCTCTTCATAGGTCTGTAAACGTGGATCATCGGGACTGACGGTCATTCGCGGATCTATGGATTGATCGGTATAGCCAAAGAGCTTTCCTTGATAGCCACTTCGTTGTGCAAGACGAGCGACATTGTCGAATCGATTATCAAGCGGAGTTCCGTTAGCGACAACGCGGTGATTCATTTGATACATGCCCGTGTAGAGCCCAGCTCGACCTGGTGCGCACGGAGTTGACTGGGTGTAGTGGCGTGAAAAACGCACTCCTGATTGAGCTAATTCATCAAGGTACGGAGTTTTGACGATGAAATGATCGGCGCATGACAGTGCATCACCGCGAAACTGGTCAAGTGTGATGAAGAGAACGTTTGGGCGACTGCTCATGTGTACAGCCTGCCACCAATCAGCTCTTCAGTGTGTACTGGTAACGACCATCATTGTCAACGCGATCCATTTCGCCGGCCAATCGAAGGTGTTCAAGATGGGCGTAAGTTTCGCTATCGGCCATGCCACCTTGTGAGCGTGGCGAGAAAAGGTAGGTCGACATTTCCATCACTGTTGTGGGTCGATTCACTTCGATGCAAGCATCGCGTAATTTTTGAAGTCGTCCAACATGATGTTCTTTGATGTCATTGGCACGTCCAGCAAGATCGGTGAAGATGCCGCCATGTGCCGGCAACGCAATTTTGACTTGTGGACCAAAAGCTGCGATTTTGTCGAGCGACTCAAAAAAGAGGTTGAGCGGATCTTTGGCCGGCATCATTCCGCTGATATGTGGAGTGATGCTGGGCAAAACATGATCGCCACAAATCATCAGTCCATGTTCGGGGTCGAACAAACACAAATGGTCGGCGGTGTGTCCAGGAGTATGAACGGCAACCCAATCACGACGGGCAAAGCGAAAGTGTTCGGCATCAGCTAGGCGAATTGTCGGTCGGGGCAAGCGCATGAGTTTAGGAATTCGACGAGTAACGGCAATACGCGCGCGACGCTTAAAGGGGATGTCCATTCCGGGTCCGCCCCACGGCGGAGGTTCCCACGGCATGCGATGTTTTGGCGCGTTGTCTGGATCGTCAATATCAACATCGGGTGGTTCGGTTGGATCCCAAAAGACGCGAAACTTTTCGTGCGTGATGATGTCACAACCAGTTTCGGCCTGCAGCCAATGTGCACCACCAAAATGGTCGGGATGACTATGGGTCACAATGACCGAGTGAACCCGCTTTAGAGGAACTCCCATTTGGACGAGTCGTTTTTTGACGACCGTATAACTTGCTTTCTCGGGAAGACCAGGGTCGACCAAAGTGACACCGCGCTCATCTTCAAGCACATACATATTGACGTGACCAAGCCCTGGAATCGAGATTGGTAACTGTGCCCGTAAAACACCTGGTGCAATTTCGAGAATGTCGTCACTCGCCGGTAATTGCTCTTGTTTAGGAATTCGGGGGACAGGTTGGGTCATTGAATAAAAACTTTCTCGCGGTAGAAGCGTAATTCGGCGATGCTCTCATGAACATCGTCGAGCGCGCGGTGCTTACCGACCTTGAAGGGTCGCACACTGTCGCTACCGGGATACCACCGTTTGACGAGTTCTTTGATTGTGCTGACATCCACCGAGCGATAGTGCAGGTGGTTTTCGATGTCGGGTAAATAGCGGGCTAGGAAGCGGCGGTCGGTACCAATTGAGTTGCCACACAACGGAACCGTACGAGCCTCGGGGACATGAGCCTTAATGAAATCGAGAGTTTGTTGGCCGGCTTGTTCGAGGGTGATCGTTGACTCACGAATCATGGTGAGAAGTCCGGATTTTGTATGCATATCGACCACGAACTTGTCCATAACCGCCAAAACCTCGTCGGTTTGATGGATCACAAGATCTGGTCCTTCGGCGATCACATTGAGTTGGTCATCGGTGACGATTGTTGCAATTTCGACGATGACGTCTTTTTCGGGGGTGAGCCCCGTCATCTCTAAGTCCATCCACACAAGCACATTGGAGACGATACGCCATGGCTATGGCGTTCTATCAATGCGCCGTTTTCAATTTTGGGTGTTGAGCGCGTATCGTCATGGCATGACCGATCTGCCACTCAGCATTTCTGTTGTTCGTCTCGACAAACAACTTGAACTTCCGACCTACGCCCATGATGGTGATGCGGGCCTTGATTTGCTGGCCCGCGAAGAAATCACCGTTTCTCCAGCTGGCGGCCGCATCTTGATGCCAACGGGCATTTCGATCGCTATTCCTAGTGGATATGCGGGTTTCGTGTTGCCCCGAAGCGGGCTCGCCCTCAAGAACGGAATCACAGTGCTCAATAGCCCAGGGCTCATTGATTCGGCCTACCGGGGCGAAATCAAGGTGGTTTTGGTCAATACCGACCCCCGCAACCCGTACCGCATCAGCCGTGGCGACCGCATTGCTCAACTCGTGATTCAACCCGTCTCACAAGTGCAATGGAATGAAGTGAACAAACTTGACGACAATGACCGCGGCGGTGGCTTCGGACATTCTGGTCGTTGATCTAGGCCGGTCGTTGATTTTGGCTGGTCGTTAATTAAGCGGCAGCGCTCATTTTGGCCACTTCGGCCACGATCAGGTCTCGAACTCGCTCACGTAGAACCGGAATATCGTCCTCGGTCATACCAGCGGTACTGATGGGTTCAAGTACGCGAACTTCGGCATCGGCATCGCCCATACGCCAGTCATGCTTACGAAGTGCCGAGCGGGTGCCATGAACTGCCATCGGCAAGATGGGGGTGCCAGTCGTAATAGCCAGTCGGAACGCGCCGTCTTTAAAGGCCCGAATTTCTCCATCAAGACTGCGCGTGCCTTCGGGGAAAATCATCACCGACATTTTGCGATCAAGCCAGGTCTCACAGACTTTTAATGCAGCAGCGCCACTTGAGCGATCTCCCCGTACAAGTGAGACGTCTCCCGACATCTTCATCATCCAGCCGACTAATGGAATTTTCAGGATCGTTTCTTTGCTCAACCATTTCATTTCGATCTTCAGGTGGCTGATCAAGAGCATGTCGACGAAACTCTCGTGGTTTGACACCATCACATATGGATTGCGTTTGTTCTTGGGCAATTCACCACTCGTGCGAAATTTCCATAGTGGGTTGAGCCATTGGTGCAAAACACAAAGTCGACGGAAGGTGTAACCAGTCAAATAACGACCTTTGTCAAACGGCATCGTCGCAATCCAGACGATAAAGACCAAGGGTGTCCACACGATGACGATCACACCGAGGGCGAACCAACTCCAAAAACTCAAAACGCTTCTTTTCAGCACATTTCATGTTCGCACATGAAAAGGTGTCATAAGGTTGTTCTGTGAGCCACCCGATCATCGAATTCACCAAGATGCCCTCAGAACATCATGTTCAGGAACTTTTTGAACAAGCCAAAGCGGTTCAAGCACGAGCGTACGCACCGTATTCGCACTTTTTAGTTGGCGCCGCAATCCTGACAATTCAAGGAAATATTTATGTCGGCTGCAACGTTGAAAACGCCGCATATCCAGTTGGTAACTGTGCCGAGGCGAGTGCAATTGCAGCGATGATTGCTGGTGGGGAGAAAGAAATTCTCGCTCTTGTCACCATTTGTGACAGCACTGACGTCGGAACATGTTGCGGGGGCTGTCGTCAGCGCGTGCGCGAGTTCGCCAAGAGCGACACCGCTATCTATGCGTGCGGACCAGATGGAGTTCGCGCAATTTTTACGATGGAACAACTCTTGCCCACTTCATTCGGTCCCGACAATTTGGTTGGATTTATTTCATGACCAATCGTCAATCTGCCGAACGAATTTTGGCGCTGATTGATCTCACTAATTTAAATGATGTTTGCACTGATGAAGACGTCGCCAAACTTTGCGCCCGTGCCCATGGAGAATTTGGAAAGACGGCAGCGGTTTGTGTTTGGCCACGATTCGTTGACTTGAGTGCATCGCTTTTGAAACACACTTCAATCAAAGTTGCCACTGTTGTTAATTTTCCGCAAGGAGGTACTGATGTTGCTGCGGTGGTTGATGCCACCGTGGCGGCGCTTGATGTTGGAGCCGACGAGATTGATGTAGTCCTGCCGTATCAGTCGATGCTCAAAGGTGACGAGGCATCTGTTGTATCTATGTTGCAAGCCGTTCGCGAAATAGTTCATGCCCCCGATCATTTGAAAGTGATTCTGGAAACGGGCGAACTTTCGGATCATCTCATCATTCGGAGGGCATCAGAATTAGCAATCAAGGCTGGCGCTGATTTCATTAAGACATCAACTGGCAAAACAAAAGTCTCTGCAACAACCGCAGCAGTGAAGACGATGCTGCAGATCATCCACGATTCTGGACGACCTGTTGGACTCAAGCCATCGGGTGGTATTCGGACAGTTGCTGATGCACAGCAATATCTTGATCTGGCCGATGCCATCATGGGACCGCAATGGGCAACACCTCAGACATTTAGGTTCGGGGCGAGTGGGTTACTAGATGCAGTTGAGGCTGAACTTCGCTTGTGAATTGCGCATAACCTAGAGATATGTCTGGTCAGTCGGCTCGAGTGCCTTACCTGAATTTAAAATTGCAGGGTTTCGGCTCAACTATTTTTGCTGAAATGACCGCACTTGCTGCCGAAACAAATTCGATCAATCTCGGGCAAGGTTTTCCGAACTACGACGGCCCGCAAGGCACATATTTCATCACGGTTGATATTCGACCGATACAACCCGACGGCGATGGCTTTGCGTTTTGTCGAGAACTTCCCCACAAATGTGGAGTTGTGGGTATTCCGAATGTGGTCTTTTATGATCGTGATCATCAGCATGAGGGTCGTCACTTGGTTCGTTTCGCCTTTTGTCAGCAATACGCAATGATTGACGATGCCGTATCGCGATTGAAGACGATGTCATGAAGTTTGCAGCGATTCAGCACGACATTGCCTGGTGTGACCGAGACGCAAATTTTGAACACCTGCGCGTACTTATTGCCGAAGCCGAATTGAACGGTGCAGAATTTGTTTTACTGACTGAAACCTTCTCTACGGGTTTCGCCGTTGACAATTCTTCATTTGCCGAATTGAGCGGAGGCCCCTCATCGCAATTCTTGGCAGCGATGGCTCGCGAACACAACATCTGGATTGGTGGTACGTGTCCAGAACTTTCCGTAATTTCCGATGACGGACGACCCACTAATACTTTTGTAGTCGTCAGCCCCGAAGGTGTCGAACATCGATACGAAAAAATTCACCCCTTTACTTTTGGTGGTGAAGACAAACATGTCCGCCCCGGCAACGAATTCGTCACGATTGATGTTGGTGATTTACGAGTGTCTCTCTTTGTTTGTTACGACTTGCGATTTGCTGATGAATTTTGGCAACGCGCCCAGGAGACTGATGTTTTCTTAGTTCCCGCCAACTGGCCAGAGTCACGCAGCATGCACTGGTTGTCGTTGTTGCAAGCTCGTGCAATTGAAAATCAAACGTATGTGATTGGTTGCAATCGAGTCGGACAAGGTGGATCGTTGGTATACAGCGGCGATAGCAGAATCTTTGATCCCTATGGCGAGACACTTGCTCAGGGAGCACCTCATGAAGAGTGCATTTTGTATGCCGACATCGCGCGGGCGCGTGTCACCGAGGTTCGCGATAAGTTTCGTTTCTTGCAAGACCGTCGTGCTTAAATTTAGTGCAATGTCTTTGCCATCAAGCTGACAAGCTTTCCACTACCAGAAATTTGCTGACCTACTTCAACAAATCCGCGGCGTTCGTGAAAGCGCAGCGAGCCGTCATTGCGGGGCTCAAGGTTGACCTCGAGTGTGAAAAGCGATTCGGTACTTCGTGACTCAACTTCGTTGTACAAAAGGGAGCCATAACCCTTGCCTTGATGTGACTCGGCAAAGGCCACGCGGTCTAGATAAATGAATTCGTCGTACTTGTTGCAAAACCATTGGTAATTAGAACTTTGATAGGGCAGACCTGGCTTCATGATGAGGCAATAACCCACCAGCGCCTGATCGACTTCAATGCCCAAGGCAAGAGACGACCATTCAAAAATCTGCTGCATGGTTTCTTCGGTTTCGGGACCGACCGCAGGAACGTTTTCCTGGTTGATCGCCAACATCACGTCGAGGTCATCTTCGGTGAGTTCACGAATTATGGGCACTCAACAAAACTAGTTGGCGTCGAGGGGCGTAATATCTCTTCATGTTGTTTGCCAAGAAGAACACCGCAATGGTTGCTCCCGAAAATGCCTTGCCCGGTCGCACTGACCAGACCATGCCGATTCCCGAGAAGCACTTCGTACTCGATGCACCGTTAACTGGTCCCTGGCCACAAGGTACCGAAACAGCCGTGTTCGGTATGGGCTGTTTCTGGGGTGCCGAGCGATTGTTCTGGCAACTACCTGGTGTCTATTCAACTGCTGTCGGATATGCCGGCGGATACACCCCGAACTGCACCTACGAAGAGAACTGCAGTGGTTTGACCGGACATGCTGAAGTACTTTTTGTGATCTTTGATCCCAAAGTGATGACATATGAATCACTCCTGAAAGTCTTCTGGGAAAATCACGATCCCACTCAAGGTATGCGTCAGGGCAATGACATGGGTTCGCAATATCGCAGTGCGATTTACACAACCAACGAAGCCCAGATGACTGCCGCTCGTTCGTCGCACGATTTATTTCAAGAGAAGCTCAATGCCTCGGGTTATGGCGCAATCACAACTGAGATCGCTCCGATGGGCGAGTGGTATTACGGCGAGCCATATCACCAGCAATACTTAGCGAAGAATCCAAACGGCTACTGCGGTATTGGCGGAACCGGCGTGTCGTGTCCGATTGGTACTGGCGTCTAGAGAAACTAGGCCGCTGAGTTGATTTCAACCGGTGTGGCTCGTCGCACTACGCGAAGCCGTTCAATGGATTCGCCAGTAAGCCATGACAGTGTGCGGTTGTGCGAACGTTGAATGATCTGACCACCAAGTCGTTCAAGACTTGCCGATCGACGACCTGATTTTGAATTGATATCGGCATACCAACCAGCGAATCCAAGAATTGCTGCTTGGTCATCAACGAAACGCAAACTTTGTAAACCACCTGCGCCAAACCGAGCGTGACTGCGCATATTGACATGTGCGTGCATGTCGAAATTTTCTGGAAGTTCCTGGCGAGTAAGTTTTGCTCCATCGGCTACTCGACGCCAATAAAGACCCCATGTTCCGCCGCGTAATAATCCGATAGGAGCGACGGAAATACTTTTCATCATTAATCGGATTGTTTGCTTGTACATCCAGCGATTGAAATTCTTTTCGTCGGCGCAAATCAACACATATCCAACAATTTGTCCATCGTCGGTAACTAGAGAACGACAGAGTTCACGAGCGTTTTCGAGATACCAACCCAAACTCACATGAGCAAAATCATCTTGAAACCGAATCTTGAAGTTCAGTGGCTGACCCATCACGATGGTCTCCATAAAAATATTCTTGATTTCGTCGTCGTCTCCCGGAAGTAGTGGGCGTAACTTCATGCAACTTGTCCAAATTCAAAGACGTTGTGAGAGATTTTTTCATGCTGCGCAGTGTCAAGATTTTTATAGTTTTGTAACAACGTATTGGCGGTTTTTTCCCACGTGAACTGACGTGCCCGCGCCTGGCAAATATCGTGTACTTCTTTTCGATCGTGTAGGAGCATTGATTCGATTGCATCAGCGATGCAGATCGGAGTCAGCGAGGTGGATACTCCACATTCAGTTGTGAGTATCTCGCGAGACGCTCCAGATTTTGCGACGATTGCTGGTGTTCCTGCAGCAAGCGACTCCAAAGTTGAAAGGCTAAAGGTCTCACGGTCTCCTAAATTTAAAGTGCAAAATGACAGGCGCAGAATTGAGGCAATAAATTCGCGGTCGGCGATGTGCCCCAAGAATGTGATGGGTAGACCCAACGATTGTTCAACCAGTTTTTGCCTGAGTGGGCCATCTCCTATAACAACTAGCTGGATATCTCCGCGTTGTTCAGAAATCTTTCGCATCGCTTCAATAGCCAAGAAAGGGTTCTTTTCGGGCGAGAGTCGGCCGACGAGAGCAACTGTGTGACGACGACCATGAAATTGATGAGTGAGATTTCGTATCTCTTGGTTTGATCCAAATTGGGTGTGATCGACCCCGAGTGAAATTTGAATGGGCTTGATTCCAATTCGTTGTAACTCAAGAGCAGCGAAATGTGAAGCGCACAGAAAATGTTGTGTTCCACGGGCGATGCGCTTGTGATGGTTGTCGGCAAGTCGATTTGCTAACCACGAATTCTTCAAATGACCGGTGAGTAGTTGCGAAAGAGATTCATGTGAGAAAACAAAACTCTGAGCACCAATTTTTTGGGCAAAATCGCCCAACCACCACAACGTGGTCTGATCATGGTTCTCGATGATGTCGGGAACGATTTGTATGAGAATTTTTTTTAATTGCCGACGTCGCCAGATCAGGCGATATCCGCCCCAACCGGGAACCTTCGGTGCTTTTAATTGGATTCGTCGAACCCCAGATTCATCCGTGTCATCAGAAAACTGATCACTCGGGGTGATAACCACGACCTGATGACCAAGTGCTCGATACTCATTGCGGAGTTCGGTCATTGTTTGGGAAATGCCACCCGAAGTTTGATGAACCAAATTTGCAATTTGAACAATTAGCACGCTTGTAAAACCTTTGGCGCGATGAGTTCTTGATATGTGTAGCTCTCGTATCCAAAATCTAAGAGTCGACGGACGCACCGTTCACTGACATCCATCAACTTCTTATCTGCGACATCACCAGGGTGCAGAGCAAGTCGTAGTGAGTTCGGAAAGAGAAGCCGTGAGCTGGTTCCAATTCGCCACCAAAGCGCACCAGCAAAACTTAAGGTGCTGTTCGGTCGGTGTGACCAAGCAGGGATGGTGTGAGATTGTCCTGCCGCAAGATGTAGAAAGCGGGTTCGGGTGGTGAGATATGCGAAGCCCAATTCTTTAGCAGCTTGAATTGTGCCCTCGGATGCCAGCCAGCCAGGAGGCACAAATCCTGTTGGAGCGAAGTCGTAGTTGGTCAATTGCTGGAGTCCGAGTTCCATACGGCGAATCGCTTCTGAATATCTCAGCGAATGGAATTCATTACATCCACGGGTCAGAACTGCGGATTGAACCCGCGACCACGAAGGAGCCGACAACTTTTCGTGGGTATATCCGTGTTGAACGATTTCATGGCCTCGTGCTTCACACTCGTGGAGCCAGTCAATGAATTTGGGTGAATCAGAAAGTGATGCGCCATTCCATCGCCCAGGTACAACAAGCAACGAACAATTTACGCCAAATTGCTCCATGCGACGGACTGCTCGTTTGCTCACCTGAAAGGTCGAGGGGGCGACATCATGTACGGAAATAACTAAGGTTTGACGATGAGAAATCGGAGAGTTGAGCACGGTCACTAAGCGGTCCGTCGCAATTGTGGGAAGGTCCCGATGACGGCTTGATAATGATGAATGAGGTCATTCATTACTGACGACCAAGTGCGCCCGACCACCGATGTACGACCGTGCGATGCCAACAGTCGACGAAGCAAAACATCTTCATGAAGTTGCTGTACCGCACCAGCCAAACTTTCAGGATGTTCAGGACTCCACAACAAGCCATTTTGACGGTGTTGAATGATGTCGAGTGGACCACCTGCAGCGGGCCCGACAACTGGCACTCCACTCGCCAACGCCTCTTGAATAGTTTGACAAAAGGTTTCGTTGAGTCCGGTGTGTACAAACACATCCAAAGTGGCAAAGGCTTGAGCCAGTTCTTCGCCGCGTAAGACTCCAGTGAAGGTGGCGTCTGGCATTGACTTTTCTAGTGTTGATCGCAGCGGTCCATCTCCGACAATGACCAATTTGATTCCAGGGCGTCCACTCAAAACCTGTAATCGTTCAACTTCTTTTTCACGGGCCAATCGTCCGACATAACCAACGACTGTTTGCCCTTGGGGAGCCCACTGGTGATGAAGGTCAGCGTCTCTCTTGGAAGGATGGAACCTATCGGCATCGACTCCGCGGGGCCAAATGGCAACTTCTTGAAGACCATTTTCGCGTAATTGCCAACTTGTAATCGTTGAAGGAGCCAATGTGAGGTCCGCCGAAGAATGAGCCGTTCGGATAGCCCCCCAAATGGGCTTTGCGAATTTCCCGAGGTGATAACGGCGGGCGAACCCAGCGATGTCAGTTTGGAAAATAGCGACGACGGGGATTCCCATGCGGCGCGCCGAGCGACCTGCGGTTCCACCTAACACAAGAGGCGCAGCAAGGTGAACGACATCGGGCTTAAATGATTTCAGGGTTCGGTAGACCGTGGTGCCACTGAAACCAACTCGTACGTCATCGTAAAAAGGCATTGAGCAGGCCGCCACGCGAACAACTGGGGTGGAGTTATATGAATCGTCACCCGGACCAGGAGCGATGATGATCGCTTGGTGGCCATTGCGATGTAAGTAGTCGGCAAGTTGGCAAACAGAGTTGGTCACTCCATTTACTGAAGGCAGAAATGATTCAGCGACAATCGCTACTCTCACGAGTAGAAATGTACGAAACTGGGGTAAACAAACGTCGCACTTGTGGTTTCGAACAAGCAAATATCAAGCAGACAACCGAGGTTTTAAAGATCAGAGATTCGACATTGGTGAGGTCGAATAATGCTTCAATGAATACACAGATCGTCACGCACAAGAGACCGATTGCTATTTGTTGGGTCCATTCTTTCCAAGGAAAGACTTGTTTTATGGACGATTCCAACACCACAGCGACCTGCCTTAATACCCAGAGCCAAGCGACAACATTCGCTATCAACGTACCGATGGCAGCACCAATAGGCCCAAAAATAAGGATCAAGACACTCGCGGCGACTGCATTGGCAACGAGCAGGACCAGTGAGGCAATCAGTAATTCTCGAGTTCGACCAGCAGCCCGGAGAACAACGCCGTATTCGGCGACACGATGCAACAAAATCACTGTGAAGATCACCAAGATGGGTGCACCCGATCGATATTGACGTCCAAACATCAATTCAATAATTTCGGGGCTACAGATGATGAGTATGGCCACGGCGGGCACGAGGACATATGTCAGGCGGATTGATTGTTCAATCCAAACCTTGAGAGCAGTTGGGTGCTCTCCTCGAGCGAGGTGATGAACGAGAGAAACGGCGATTGCAGCGCCGCCTGCAACTGGGAGAATGTTGATGATGGGCAACTCTTGCGCGGCAATTGCGTACTCACCGAGCCTTGCGGGGTAGAGCGCCGCTACGAGCCATTTATCGAGGCTGCGATTGAGAACTGAAACGATGATGGTCGCTCCGAGAGGAAGAGCAAACATGATCTGATCACGAATTCGCGGAATAGATAAAGATTCATCGACATCGTTTTGAGAATTGTTTTGCCTTGTTGCCCACAAAAGTGCAATCACCGCAGTCACCGAACGAATGACACCGGCGATGAGTAGACCAATACATGCTGCGCGCAGTCCTTTGTTTTGAACAAAGAGGCCGAAGACGGTGATCAAGGTGACGAGACCCATTGAGCCTTCCCAGATCGCTGAAAGTAGTGACCGCCCCATAGCAACAAGTGCCATTGCGCAAATAGTGGATGGGAGTTCTACCGCAATCACTATTCCCATCAGAGCGACTAAGCCTGCGAGACCGTCCCATTGTTGAGTGAGTGCGCCAGATGAGAGGTAGAGAACTGCCGCGACCACCAGACCAGAGACAAGAAGAGCAGTCATACTTCGAAACACAACTCGTCGTTGACCGCGCGCATTGAGATGCGAGATGAAGTATGGCATTCCGTGATGAAGTCCGAGGTTGGCCACGACCAACATCGCGAAATACACCGACATGAGATAGGCCATCTTCGACCAATCAGAGCCGCTCATCCACCGGGCTAGAAACGTCGCAACAAGAATCTGCGAAGCCGTATGCACACCTTGCCCAATGGTGATCCATGCTGTGCGACGAGTGACGGCCTTGGCGGATTCAATTTGCATGAATCAAGAGACCAAATGTGTCGGATTTGAATTCGTTGATTGCAGCCTGCTCTGTATCGGAAAGTTCAAATGCGTAGTGACTTGTGATTGGTTGATGCAGTGTTTTGAGGATTATCAGTGAGAGTAGTCCTCGTGGAGTTCTGCGGAGACGCTTCAAAAAATGGTCGAAATCCCAGGTGTTACTGCCGTGAAAACAACGAATAAATAGATGCGAATAATTCTGGTCCAAGACACATAGGCCACCTTGGTCCTTGACTTCGCGAATAAAAACCGAGTCCTCGCCTTTTCGCTGTGCGGGATATCTGGCGTCGGTTCGTCGATGAACAATGGTCCCTGGAGTTGCTAGGCCAGCATCAGCACGAAATGGATGGTTCACCAAATCGTCGGAGTCGATATGCATCAACGTCCATTTGAGTGCGCAGGCCGCTTTGTGACTCTGTGCAATCGCAGAAATCTGAATTGTGAGACGGTCGGGGTGATACCACTCATCATCATCCCACTGTGCGACAAATTCACCATGTGCACTGTCAAGTGCGAGATTTCGCAGTTCACCGAGAGTGTTATTTTCTGTCGTTTCAATATGCAATTCAGTAATTGAGACGTCAACGGGCAGTTCATGAGGTATGACATCAGAATAAGAAAGGTCACCATCATTGACAATGAGTAGCTCTCTAGGTATATAAGTTTGCGCAAGGAAACATTGAATCGCCCGTTGAGCCAAGTGTGGACGATCGCGAGTCACCATAACGCAAGTGACTAATTCGTTACGCGGCATGAGGCATCTTGAGATCTACATAAGGCGAACGGAGTAGCGATAACGCCAAGTCCCAAAAGACTCCTTGAGAACTATTCTCCATCAGCATTTCTGGAGTGAGAGAATTCAAAAGTTCTCCATGGTTACTACTGACGTAATGGATGAGATACGACTCTTCTGGTAAAACTAAATTTCTTTCAGTAAAGAAGCGGTAACTCTGACCTGGTGGAACTGCATAGAAGGAATTGGGTCCGTGTACATGCGCCAGGTACGGCTCTTGTCTCACGACTGCGGTCAGCAGTGATGGCCCAAGCGAAAATCGAACAGTGGGGTCAACTAGTTGAGCATTTTCTAAAAGAGCTGTCGTGAGTTCTGATTGCGCTTGTGATGCAATAACGGCGTTGTTCAACGCTTGGCACAAGACCACTTTGTCAACCCTGTTCTGCAGGCGCCGTGGCGGCATGAAGCGTCCGGAAATCATGCAGATTTCCTTGTTCAGCCACCAATTCACTGCCCAAAGAGCTGTGGGAGCCCAGTCAATAACATCAAGACCTTGTTGAACCCTCTTTTCATCAAGCCTCCACACCATCTCGGCGCCTACTTGGCTATGGCTCGATTTCAAAATGTCATCAAGGGGACGGCGAAGCAAAATATCGAAGTCAAGATAGATGCCACCTCGAAGATGTAGCAATGCATATCGAAGTAAATTGCTCCGTGCTGAAAGTGCCGATTGAGGAATTCTGTGCCAGACGCTCAACAAATCTGAAGATCGTGAAAGGTCAGAGTCGCAGGCGTGAAAGAGTTCGGCGACATCGATGGTGTGGATTTCCACATTTGGCAATTGACGTGTCAGGAGAAAGTCGAGGGTGAGGGGTTCAGGACCTTCAATATGGATCTCAATGGACGCCCATGGATGATGGCGTAGGACACTTTCAACTGCCAGCCGATTAGGTAGACCGAAAGATTGTCCCGACCAAATAAATATGAAGCGCTCCGGAATTTT
>CAMDER010000028.1 GCA_945896935.1 Bifidobacterium breve
GCCACCGGCGACCAAGTCACGCACGAATGCGTACGCGGTCTCAATGCGCTCAAGGGTCTGCTGCAAGTCGATGATGTAAATGTCGTTGCGCTCACCAAAGATGAAGCGACGCATCTTTGGGTTCCAACGACGGGTTTGGTGACCGAAATGAACTCGGGCTTCCAAAAGTTGACGCATCGTGACGATGGCCATAGCACTGTCCTCCTGATTCTGCGGTTAGGGGCACGGAACCTCGCATCACAAAGTGACGACCGCAGGATGAGGACCATGCATTTGATTTGTACAAGAACTTATTTCTTGCACAGTTGTTTCTTAAGTAGGGCAGACTAGCGGGACTTTGCCCGAATCTGCCATCTCACCTGCCAATAGAGGTCGAACAGAGCAACTGACTTGAGGTGCGGCGACCTCCGATTCGGGAATTTGGAATGAGGCGGACCCGAGAACGGCGCCGCGCCAAAAATGGCGTCGGATCGACATAACGAGCTGGTCTTCCCTCAACTATGTATCGCATACTGAGATGAATGAGACCATCTGCTGTCCCCAAAGCCTGACCAGCCTGTACGGCCACTCCCGACTTCACAGTGGGGTCACGTACGAGACCGCCAACCGTCACCACCACATCGGGACCGAAACCCGATTTTGGATCTGGGTCAATCGTCACGAACTGTTGGCCAACCACCACTCCGGCGAACGTGATGCTTCCCGCCACTGGCGCAATGACCTCGCGGCCCTCGGTCTGCTCAAAGTCAATCGTTCGGTGCCCGGCACAAAATTCGCACGAAGGTTCAACGTACGGATACACCACTGCCCCAGAAACGGGAGGAATCAAACAATTGGCGGCAACGAAAAAGGCAAGAAGAATCACCAATCACTGTGCGCCATCACGATCTCGTTGCGGTGAGCAGTCTTGACGAACAGATCAACGAAATTAAACGCCGGCGGCTGACATGCGAGCCCGCAACATGATGATCGCCTTCGAGTGAATTTGTGACACTCGGCTTTCGGTCACCCCGAGCACCGAACCAATTTCGGCCAAGGTCATGCCTTCGTCGTAATACAGCGCAACTACCGTGCGTTCACGCTCGGGCAAACTGCGAATTTCTGAACGCATCGTTTGCCGCAACTCTTGATCTTCAACAATTGCGTCTGGACCCTGATCAGGCGACGCTGGCAATTGCCTTGGCTCACCATCTAAGCCACCGCCCACAACATGGTCAAGCGGACCAACGTTTGCTACCGAAATTGTCGATAACCACTTGTGCAACTCATCGTTGTCGATACCAAGTTCGGCGCAAATTTCTTCATCAGTTGGTGCTCGTTTGAATTGATTACCTAACTTCGCGACCGCTGTTTCGATTTGACGAGAACGTGAACGCACTGAACGCGGCACCCAATCAAGTGCTCGCAATCCATCAAGGATGGCGCCTTTGATACGCGGCACCGCAAAAGTTTCAAATTTGAAACCGCGACTCGGATCAAATCGATCAACGGCATCCATCAAACCAAAGACACCTGTGCCATTGAGTTCGCCGGTGTCAATACCTGCGGGCAAACCAGCAGCAACACGACCAGCAACGAATTTGACGAGAGGTGAATAATGCACAATCAATTGATCACGTGCGGCTTCGTCACGATCTTCAACCCAACGTGTCCAGGCGCGATCAATGGCCGGCGTCGTACGCGAGGGTTTCTCTTCTGGCGCATCCAGATTGTCGGAGTTTTTTTCAGGCTCGGTCATGGTGATAAAGATGCTTCATGGTCGGGCCTTCAGGCCCGAGGATGAGTACTTGTATACACCGACCGTAGACGCTCTTTACTGACGTGCGTGTATCGCTGGGTCGTGGCTACATCGCTATGGCCTAAAAGTTCTTGAACCGAGCGCAAATCGGCCCCGCCGTCCAGCAAATGCGTGGCATATGTATGGCGCAATGCGTGAGGGTGCGTGGGGTTGATCGAGCGTTCATCCAGGACACGACGAACATCGCGGGTGCCGAGGCGCTTGCCATGGGCGTTCAAGAATAGCGCAACCCCAGATTCGTCCCCAACAACCTCAAGGCGCGATTTCAACCAGTCACGAATGGTCTCGACAGCGGCAAGTGACATCGGGACTCGGCGCTCTTTGCCGCCCTTACCCCACACTGTGACAACACTTCGCTTGAGGTCGACACTGTCGATATCGAGATTGCAGAGTTCGCTCACGCGCAATCCGCTTCCGTACAGAACTTCAAGCAATGCATCATTACGTCGACGTCGCCACAAGGGTTCGCTTTCGTCAATGTCGATTGGCTCAAGCAACGTCTGCAATTCGGGCCCGTCAAGAACTCGTGGCAAACGACCTTCGCCCGTTGGCGCGCGCAACGCCACAGCGGGATCGATCTCAACTAAACCAGTGCGTCGTGCCCACGAAAAATAGCGGCGCAATGCAGAAGCCTTTCGCGCAATGCTGCGCTTGGCATATGAACGAGTTCCGAGATATGCCAGGTAACGGCGCAAGATCAAACGATCGACTTGGGCTGGCGCATCGGCCAAACCCCGTTCAGCCCATTCAACAAAATCAACAAGATCGCTGCGATATGCCGCCAGTGTGTTTTCGGAAACCGATGTCAACGAACCAATGAAGTCATCGACTCCCCAAGGCGTGCTGATCGGCTGTTTCACATCTTCAGAGTACTGAGTTGATGTGACTCTTATCGGGCACCAATTCGCTCAAACCAGCCAGCCGTGCACATGAGCCAGCCATGTGCTTCAAGTCGACCAAGACTCACCGCGACGTCACCAAAGGACATCGCCAACTTCTCGTTGGCCAACCGAGCGAAATCATTCAATGTGAGCGGATCACTTGTGATGAGATTCAGAACTTCAGAGTCGGGCCACAGTGGTGGTTGCCGAGAATCGAAACTTGGCACTTGTCGACGAGTGTCAAGACCAAGAGCTATCAACACATCATCGGGCTCGATGGCAACCAATGCTCCATCGCGTATGAGCATGTTCGTTCCTTGCGCAGCCTTTGTTGAAGTTGCACCAGGCACCGCCATCACAGTGACGCCTCGATCAAGTGCTTCGCGCACTGTAATTAACGAGCCTCCATCAAGCCGAGATTCAACAACCAATAGAACTTCGCTCAACGCGGCGATGATTCGATTGCGTAATGGAAATCGATACGGCAATGGTCCGGTACCAGGAGGATTTTCCGATAACAGCAAGCCTTGCTCACCAACCTCTTTCCATAACCCGTGGTGTTCTCGTGGATAGACCACGTCGAGACCAGTTGCAACTACCGCGATGGGACCGGCGTTGTTTGTTGAATCAGACATTGTTGATTCAGACGTTCTTGAATTAGACATAGCCGCCAATACTCCACGGTGTGCCGCCGCATCAATGCCGCGGGCCAAGCCAGAGACCACTGCGACACCATTTTGCGATAACACTTTGCCGAACTTGTAAGCCATCGTTCGACCATGCTCAGTTGCATTGCGCGTGCCAACAATTCCGACTCGTCGTCGATTGAGTAGATCAAGGTCACCTCGCGAGTACAACAAGGGTGGAGCGTTCTGATCGTCGTTCAATATGTCCGGATAATCGCCCCGTCCGATGATGTGTAAGTCCATGGTTGAAAGAGATTCGGCAAGCTCTACCGAGTCACGGATGGCTTCGCACCACACATCCCCAAGCGTGCGCGCGACCGTCTTCGAACAACGTGTTGTCAATAGCGCGTGAATATTCGCTGGAATATCAACAAGGGGAATATCAACCAGGGGAATATCAACCAGTCGCGCATAACGATCGGTTGACCATTCACGCAATATCGCAGTCACTACGCAGGGTTCTCCTAGCGACAACAAGGTTCGAATACGTTTTGGAGTCATCCATGGCAACAGGGCGAGTCGAGTCGCAACCTCTTTTGGCGAATCATTAGGCATCGTTAGATCGCTTGCCGCAAATCATCGCCTCGACGCGGAGCAATCCGTGCGCGCAATGCCAACGCCGCAGCAATATGTCGATCAGTCAGCGGACCTTCGTACACTTCGCGATCGGCCAAGGTTCGGGCGACTCGTCGCACTCGATGAAGGCCTCGCCCAGTGAGGCGTCCAATTTCAAGTTCATACCGCAACAGATTCATACCCGAATCAGAAACTGGGGCGAATTGTTCGAGTAATTGACCCGAAAGCCGTGCGTTCAACATCCCCTGTCGCTCGAGTGCGATCGACTGCGTGCGCAGAACGCGCGCGGCAACAGATTCTGTGTTCTCGCCCAATTCACTACCAAGCAATTCTTCAACACCTGGACGGTGTACCAAAACGCGCACGTCAAAGCGATCAAGAAATGGACCGTTGAATCGTCGCCGGTATTTCGCAAGCGCAGCCTCGTCACATTCACATGAACCAGGCGCACCTCCGCCACACGGACATGGGTTGGTTGCACCGATCAATGTGAATCGTGCTGGCAACGACACTCGGGTGTTCGCCCGCGCGACTCTCACCACCCCTTCCTCAAGCGGCTGACGCAATCCGTCAAGTGTTGATGGTGCAAACTCTCCCAATTCGTCAAGGAACAAAACTCCCCCGTGCGCCAATGACACTTCACCTGGGCGCATTGACGCGGAGCCGCCACCCACGATAGAAACTGTGCTTGCCGAATGATGTGGCATGCGAATCGGTGGACGTGTGACAAGACCGTTGGGTGGAAGTTGTTCACCAGCTGCCGATCGAATCATCGTTGCTTCAAGTGCAGTCTGATCATCGAGCAACGGCAAAATTCCTGGCATGCGTTGGGCCAACATCGTCTTTCCCGAACCAGGAGGTCCGACGAGCAAGAGGTGATGTCCACCACTCGCTGATAGTTCAAGACCAAGACGAGCCGCCGCTTGACCACGAACATCAGATAGGTCAGGAGTCTTCTCCGTTATGTTCTCGGCTACCTTGAGATCGCTGATTTCGGGCCACGCCATATTGCCAACAAGGCATTCGGCAACTTGGCGCAATGTTTGCGCAACTCGCACCGAAGGAGGGCGAGCAATTCGTGCTTCAGCGACATTGCCCGCAGGCACGATGACGCCGCTCAATGGCTTGATCAAAGGCATTAAGTAGTCATTGTCATTTTCGTGTGCCGAACTCTCGTCGCGAAGCGCCATCACCATCGGCGCAACACCGCTCACGGCACGAACTCGACCATCAAGTCCAAGTTCACCGATAAATGCCCAACCTTCAGCACATTCAGCGGGCAGTTGTTCATCGCTGATGAGCAATGCGATGGCAATCGCAAGATCTAGTGCGCTCCCCACTTTCTTGTGAGTTGACGGAGCAAGGTTCAATGTGATCCTTCTACTCGGCCAATAAAAACCACTCGTCACAATGGCCGCCCGCACCCGATCTCGGGCCTCACGACAGACATCATCGGGACGCCCCAAAATCGTAAAACCTGGCAGCCCAAGTCCAATATGTGTTTCAACGATGACTTGACAGCCAGTCGCAGCAACAACGCTTGCAGTACGTACCGCAGACAACATGATTCCCTCCAAAATGATTGACGGCAGAGATTTCTGCTTGAGACAGTGTGGGAATCACCTCGTTTTCACGGTGAACGGCGTCGTGACATAACTCTGCGGCAGAATTCTGAGAGACTGTGATCTCATGAATTTCGCCGGCCATCTTCGAAAAGTTCTGGCGACTTCTGGATGTGTTCTTGCCTTGACCACATTGAGTGTTGCTTGTAGCGATACCGAACACAGCGGTGCCAACTTTTGCGGCAAGTTAGAAAAGCAATTACCCGGACTCACTGGCCCGCTGACCGCCACATCTGACATCAGAGATTTGCTGAGTCGCTATCAGAGTTTGGCCAAGATCTCACCACTCGCCATTGAAGCCGACTGGAAGACTGTCACCGATCTCATCAAACAAGCAGCCGAAGTCGATCCCGAGGACCCGCTCAGTCGCCAGGAACTTTCTGACGCGGCGTATCAAGCCGAACGACCAGCGCGCAATATTGCAACGTGGGTTGAATCAACGTGTGGTTTAGCAATGCCTGACGTGATTGGACTTGAGGGCAGTATCGCCCCAGCGACAACTGTTGCGCCGTAGCGCAAATTGCTCAGCGAATTTCGCCGCGCTTCAAAATCACTTTGTCAACTAAACCGTATTCTTGACCCTGTTCAGCGGTGAACCAGCGATCGCGTTCGGCGTCAGCCTGAATACGCTCAAGAGTTTGACCCGAGTGGAAAGCAGTAAGTTCGGCCATCCGGCGCTTGGTGTAACCCAGCTGCTCAACCTGAATCGAAATGTCGGTGGCCTGGCCACGCAAACCAGCGAGTGGCTGGTGCATCATGATGCGGGCATTCGGCAACGTGTAGCGCTTACCTGTCGTTCCGGCGGTCAACAAGAATTGACCCATGGAAGCAGCAAGACCCATGCACACGGTTGCGACGTCGCAACTGACGAATTGCATGGTGTCATAGATAGCCATACCCGCGGTCACTGAACCGCCAGGGCTGTTGATGTACAACCAAATATCGGCTGCAGGATCTTCGCCTTCAAGATAGAGCAACTGAGCACAGATTTGGTTAGCCATGTCGTCATTGACATCGGTGCCCAACATGATGACGCGATTCTTCAAGAGGCGGGTGAAGATGTCGGCACGGCCTGCGCCGTCGCCAGAGTCAAGTCCCATGGGAGTAGTTGCATCAAAAGTCATACGACGAGACTACCTCTCGGTATGACACAATGTCGGAGTGGCAACACCTGAAAAATTCACACCAAATGCGGACGACCTGATCCTCAATAATCAGAAGTTTTCGGCGAATTTTCCCGATCGTGGACTCGCCCTGGCCCCAAAACGCCATTTGGCCATCGTGGCGTGCATGGACAGCCGCATGGACATTTTCCAGATGCTCGGACTCGCCCACGGCGATGCCCACATTATTCGCAATGCCGGCGGCGTAGTGACCGACGATGTCATTCGTTCACTGGTCCTCTCTCAACGTCGTCTCGGCACTCAAGAGGTAATCTTGATTCACCACACAAATTGCGGTCTACACAACGTTGAAGAAGACGATTTCAAACACGAGATCGAAGATGAATGTGGAATCCGTCCTTGGTGGGCACTCGAATCATTCCGTGACCCATATAAGAGCGTCACTCAAAATATGAAACGCCTAGCGATGAGTCCGTTCATCAAACACAAAATGCATATTCGCGGTTTCGTGTATGACGTTGAAGATGGCCTTCTGCACGAAGCGCCTAGCGCCTGACACCAGACAGCACCACTGCCACTCGCGCGGTGTTCGAGAGTTCGGCACGCATTGACAAAAGGCCCGCGACGCCAGCGGTCCCGGTTGGGCTTGCATCAATCAATGTCGTTTCAGGTGCGACGCGCGATGCCTCAACAACATGTGATTCTGAGGCGACCACAACTTTGCCTTTCGTGCGTTGAATCTGCGCAATATCTGCGACCCAGTCATATGTCTCATCATCAAGGATTCCGTCAGCCAAAGAAACTGGTTCGTTTTCCCAGGCCCACATGTGTTTCGTCCAATGTTGCGCCGGATTCGCATCTGATTGCGCCGTATCCCAGGCTCGCGATAACGGAGCGCAACCTTCGGTTTGCACAGCGACCAAGGGTGCACTGATTCCTGCCTCGCTCAGCCCGCGCGACAATGATGCGGCAAATGCACCGCCACCAACTTGCACAAAGACAGCATCAAGTGCAGTGATATTTTCTTGCGCAAGTTGCTGAGCCATTTCCCAACCAATGGTCCGCCCACCATCAAGACATAAAGCATTTTCGGGACCTTGCACGCTGAAAGGAATCGAACCGTTGTTCACTGCCTCACGGAATCTCAAAACGGTCGGATCTCCGGGCGGGTCTTCAGCACGACGCGGGCAACGATGAATATGCGCTCCAAGTTCGGTGAGTTTTTCAACGACAAAACCACTAGACCATTCTGGAATAAATACATCGATGGGCCATTGAGCCGCTGCCGCCAAGGTGGATGCCGCAATAGCCGCGTTGCCACACGATGAAATCGCCAGTTTTGGACGCGACGACCGATCTGTCCACGGGGTAATGCCTAATTCTTCAGCGACCACGAGATGAAGCAAAATCGCCATCAAATGTCGCGCTTTCTGACTTCCTGCAACATTGCGTGTTTCGTCCTTGACCCAAATTCCACCCGGAGATTCAAACGACAAGTGATCGCTAAAAGCAGATTGATACAGCATGGGGGTTGTCATAAAACCAACGCCGCCAACCTGAGCAATTGCCCGATCTACTTCTTCAACAACCGCAATTGAACGATTATCCGTCATGCCCCGCGCCATAGCAAACTGCCACCACATCATGTTGCGACGAAGCGCAATGAATGGATTGTGATGACTTTCCACAACATGTTGATCGTTCTCGTTGATCAACAAAACATGACGTCGATCGCCTTTTTCATGTGGACAACGCCACGGTGCAAACGTGTCTACCGAAACAGTTTCGGCACACGTTGCACACGTGAATCCAGACATGTTGCGACTTCAGCCTTTGGCGACGCGGGCATTGAAGTCGGTGATCATTTCATCCCACACTGGCAAATAGCGACGGAGGCCACGCCAGAAAGATTGATCGCGACGCGCTTCGAACAATTCAAACGGCGTGCCCTGCTGTTCAACCCAGGTGTAGTAACCCAAGTTGAAGATGCGGTTGCGATCACGCTCGGTGCATTCGATCATGTCTTCAGTTGTCACATGACCAAAATGGCGGCCAAATACTTCGGCTGCATCAACATCGGTCATTTCGCCATTGAAACGCTCTGCAAGAGTGGAAACGCGCGAACTTGGGTACAACGCACCACCATCGGTGGCAACCGTGATCACTGCTTCATCTGGACCAAGGTTGAGCAACTTCGATGTCTTGATCGCGGCAAGTGTGTTGCAGATTGACGAGAAGCCAAAGTGCGCGAGCGCATCAATAAGTTCGGCCGACAAGCCTTTTTTCTCAGCCAAATAGGAGCGACCTGCAGGCGTATTGAAGAGAACATCAAGTTCGTCAGTTGCACGGTCGCTGATTCCGCAGATGACATCGCTATTCGTGATGTTGTGAATCAATGGAATGTGCTTGTCACCAATTCCTTGGATGTTGTGTTCACCAAATCCATTTTCCAGCATGGTCGGACATTCGAGCGCTTCAACAGACACTATTTTTGCGCCGTAATCATCTTTCAAACGATCGCCAGCAGCAATGGTTCCGGCTGATCCAGTTGCCGACGTAAACGCAGCAAGCGAAATGTCGCGGCCAGCCTTCTTCATTGAGTCACGCACGGTTTCGAATACATGACCTAACGCACGACCCGTGACTTCGTAATGTCCGAGGTGATTCGAGAATTCACAGAATTGATTAAAAATGAAGTTCACTGGATCTTTATCAAGTTCGTTGCACGCGTCATAAATTTCTTTAACGTTGCTTTCGGTTCCGACAGTCTTGATGACATCCTCGGCCGGGTTTGCACACCACTGGTCGAGCCAATCAAAACGTTCTTGACTCATGCCTGCTGGCAAAATCGCCACACCACGACAACCCATAATGCGACTGATCGCCACTCCGCCACGGGCATAGTTTCCGGTTGACGGCCAAATGGCACGGTGATAAGTCGGATCGAATTGACCAGTCACAACGCGCGGCGCGAGAACCGAATACGCGGCCAACACTTTGTGCGCCGTGATCATCGGAAAGCGATCACCAAAAACAACAATAATTGGATTCGCCACGCCAGTAAGCGAAGACGGAAGCACAACATGATTGGGAACGTTGACGCGATTCCCGGCGAGATCGTTGTACCAATGCACGCGCCATAGGTTGCGGGCATCGGGTCCCTGTGGATTCGCATCGCCGACGATGGTCGGATCGACCGACGCAGGATTCGCCATTTGAGCAAAGGTGGGCAGCACAATGCCCTGTTCACGGAATCGGGCGACGCTGTTCGAGAGGGCCTTCGGATCAACGACTCGGTCGGCTAGACCGAATTGGTTTTCAAGGGCGGCAATTGTCTCAGAACTCACGGAGGTGATGGTCACCTTTACAGTTTGTCAAAGAAACTGACCTTCGCACGGTCTTGCCACTAGATCATCGACACATCATCTGGGTAATTTTCCAAGTAACTACTTGCGATATTCAGATATCCTGCCCAATGTGGCAACCGGGCACACCAAACAACGCATTATTGAGCACTTACAGGTGGCCCAAACCTCAACAGCCCCAGAAATGGCTCGAATGTGCGACGTCACCGATGCCGCCATGCGCCAACACCTCGAACAGCTAGAAAACGAAGGCCTGGTGCTCCGAGATTCCCAACCCAACACTGGCTCGAGCCGCGGGCGCCCGGCAGTGCATTGGGTACTGAACCCCAACCAGTTGCAAAGTATTTCTGACAGTTTCCCCGAGACCTTCCCCGATCGTCACCACGATCTAGCGGTCGACCTTCTCCAGGGAATCACCGAATCGTTTGGCCCTGAAGCGATCCAGTCGGTTTTGAACCGTCGGGGCGAGCGTTTAGCAAAGCACTACCAAATACTCTTGGCTGATCTGCCACTTGCCGAGCGCGTCGAACGACTCGCAGTTGCACGAGACGCCGAGGGATACCGCGCCGAAGCCAGCGTTGCTGCCGACGGAAGTCTTCTTTTGACCGAACACCATTGCGCAGTCGCCCAAGCCGCTGCCGCATGTGCAGGAATATGCGAATCAGAACTTGCGGTTTTTCGTGCTGCACTTGGGCCAGAGACGACCGTTGAACGCGTGCAATTTGCACCAGCCGGAGACGGCCGGTGCAGTTATCGCATCAGCCCTCGATGATCTCGGAGATTTGCATCACTGGTGTGATGTTGGTGTAGTTCGCCACGTCGGCCATGACATCACCGGTTAAAGGCGATGCCATTGCACTCTGAAAGACCTCAAGCGAATCAAAGGTCATATGTACAGCAGCTTCGTACGGTCCGTTGATGACCTTGTCGATTTGGGTGCCGACCGGGCTCCAGGCCTTGGCAACCAAGGGCACATGGGTGGTGCGGTAGTAATCATGGTTGAAGGTTGAACCTTCGGCGGATGGGTAAAGAACAGATACGCGAATCATGACTGTGACCGTACTACTTCCCGACGAGTTCCCCGTAGCCTGTCAACCGCTAACACGACTTTGCGGGCGTGGCGAAACTGGCAGACGCGCAGGATTTAGGTTCCTGTTCCGAAAGGAGTGTGGGTTCAAGTCCCTCCGCCCGCACTCGAACACCCGCTAGAACAGTGTCATGACTCGAATCGTCGACCTGCCCACTCCGGCGCTCATCGTTGACCGCCAAAAGTTTGACGCCAATGTGGCATTAATGTCCACCGTTCGACCTGGCCTCACCTTGCGCCCGCATATCAAGGCTCACAAGTCGACTGCACTTGCCCACGAACTTGCCAAAGTTGGGCACACCGCGTTCACGTGCGCTACTCCCCGCGAAATTATCGGCATGGCACAAGCCGGCCTTGGATCAGATTTGTTGCTCGCCAACGAGACTGTCGACGTCCAACGATTGCGAGCGATGGCGGCGTTGTTAGATACATCTCGCGTCACTGTCGCTGTCGATTCTGACTTCACTGCACGACTGGCGGCAGAGTGCGGAATCCGAGATGTGTTGATTGATGTGAATGTCGGATTGCCGCGATGCGGAGTTGCACCTGAAGACTCTGCCGCGCTTGCGTCTTTTGCTGTATCCCTTGGGCTTAATGTGCGCGGAGTGATGGGATATGAGGGCCACTTAATGGCAGTTACTGATCGCGATGAACAACGCAGCAAAGTTCGTGCCGCAATGGGTTTGCTCGTTCAATGCTTTGATGAAGTTCGTTCTCAATGTGGCGATGACTGCACAATCATTTCTGCGGGTGGCACTGGAACGTTCGATTTATACGATCCTTCCGACCCAGTACTTGCGCGAGTCAATGAAGTGCAGGCTGGAAGCTATGCGTTGATGGATTCGCATTACGGGGCTTTGGATCTTCCATTTGAACAGGCTTTGTACGTCGTTGGAACAGTGATTTCAGCGAGCGATGGTTGGGCTGTGATTGACGTCGGTTTGAAATCGTTGGGCATGGACCACGGCAATCCGACGATTGATGGTGCGAGCGTCTGGTTCTGCAGCGATGAGCACATGACGTTTTCCATGAAAGACGGCCGACCACTTCCTAGCGTCGGAAGTCGTGTCCTGGTTCAACCCGCTCATGTCGATCCGACAATTGCGTTACACGAAGTGATGCATGTCGTCGATCAGATCCCGATGATCGGTGTGTTGTCAAGAGAAACAACGACCGGCGAAATAGACAAAGGCGAAACAATCATCGACAGAAAAGTGATCGATGCAAAAGTAATCGACGTCTGGCCAGTCAACCTCCGCCACTGGTAACCCTGCCCCTTTTTTTCCGCCACTTTGGAATCTCGCTGCCGCCTAGCGGCAGCGAGATTCCAAAGTGGCGGAATTTGGTGGTTAGCGGGCGAGGACGGTGTAGGTGTCTGTGCCGGACTTCAACACGGTTCCAGGCACCGCCCCATTGGCCACACCGTTCTCAACAATTGTCACGCCATTCACAATCACGCGCTTCACACCGAACGATCCCGCTGTCAATCGCGACGAGTTACCCGGAAGGTCGGTCACCAACATCGCATCCTCTGATCCGATTTCGTCAGGATTAAACACCACAACATCGGCACACGCGCCCTCACGCAATTCACCGCGGTCGACTAATCCAAACAACTTCGCGGGCTGCGAGGTCATCATCTTCACAGCAAATTCAACGGGCACCAGTTTGCGCCCACGAATACAGTCGGCCAACCAACGAGTCGGGTACGGCGCTCCACACATTCGGTCTAAGTGAGCACCAGCATCGGATCCACCGATCATCGCGCGGCCGTCTTGCCACAATTCGGCGCGCATTCTCCACGATTCAGCATCATCGTCTTGTGGGGTCGGCCACAGAATTGTTCTCAATTCGTCAGCAATCACGATGTCGAGCAATGTTCCGAACGAGCTCATTCCTCGTTCAATAGCGACATCGCGAACAGTTCGGCCCTTCAAACCTTCGTTCGCAACCGAATAGGTATCGCCAATGACGTAATCGCCCCAGTCGGCCAAGCGACGGAACACACCAGCCGCTTGCGACAAACTGTTTTCAAGCATGCGCACCCGGGTATCTGGATCTTGCAAACGCTGAATTCGTTCAGCTACTGGCACGCCCAAAATTTGTTGCCAACCTGGCAGCAACCACAGGCCACAGAAGCTTGCGAAGCTCATGTTCATTGGCACTTGTACGGGCATCGTAAGGGCAACGACTTTGCCACCCAACTCAATCGAGCGGTCGTAGGCCGAAATCTGTCGTGGCACTCGATCGGCTTCACGTGAGTCAACGGTCAAAACGTTCCAGTTCATTGGACGATTTGCTGCCGCGCTCATGAGGCCGAGCAATTCAATTTCATCATCGGCAAAGCGGTCCAAGCAACCCGGAACAATTCCTTCGAGCGTTGTTCCTTCGTGCAAACCAACTTCTTCACACAATGCAATGAGTTCATCGTGGGTGGCCCAGCGACTTGCCACCGGCTCGCCATCACCATCGCTGTGCGACGTGCTGTTGGTAAATGAAAAGCCCAAGGCACCCGACTTAATTGACTTGGCAAGTTCGGCACGCATGCCACCAATGTGTTCTTTCGATGCTTCAGCCCCCACAGCAGCAGGCCCCATCACATAGCGACGAATTGCGCAGTGGCCCACTAGAAAGCCGGCGTTGACCGAAATATTTCCTTCAAGTCGGCCCAAGTATTCGGCGAAAGATTCCCACGACCAATCGGTTCCGTTTTCAAGAGCGGCCAACGGCATACCCTCAACCTTCGACATCATCTTGCGCAAATAATCGGCATC
>CAMDER010000029.1 GCA_945896935.1 Bifidobacterium breve
CGCAGGCGAGCCCGAGTCGTCTGTGGAGGGACATCCATGGCTTCAAGAATGTCAGCATCTGTACACACCCGCTCGACTAAGCCACGACTCTGCATCTTGTAAAACAAACCACGACTACGAACGACATCGTGATACTGCAAGTCGATAAGTTGCGCCCTTGGGTCCCCTAACTCAAGCCCATTCTTCACGCAATACGAATCAATCAACTTGTGTTTAATGACCCAATCAACTTCTCGATCTAGCGAGAGTGGATTTACCTCAATCGACTCCACACAGTATTTCCACATTTCAAGAGCCTTCTGTTCATTGGGTTGAAACCCTCGAGTCTCAGCAAACTCAAGCGCAGCGTTGAGATATTCACGTTGGATATCAAGCGCACTCACTTCACGGCCACTAGCCAGGTTGACGGTCTTACGGCACGTGATGTCGTGGCTGAAGTCACGGATAGCCCGAATCGGATTTTCAAGGGTCATATCTCGCAATGAAAACTTAGGATCCTCCATCATGCGCAATAAGCAGGCAGTTGAACCAACCTTTAAAAAATTGGAATACTCGCTCATATTCGAGTCTCCAACAATCACATGAAGCCGGCGATATTTTTCGGCATCCGCGTGGGGTTCGTCGCGTGTATTAATAATGGGACGACTACGTGTTGTTGCCGAAGACATCGTTTCCCAAATGTGATCAGCTCGTTGAGTGATCGAATAGACCGGACCTCGAGCTGTCTGCACAATCTTGCCGGCCCCAGTGAAAATCATCCGAGAAATCAAAAAAGGAATGAGTACAGAATTGTGCAAACTTGCATCGTCTTCTCGGGACGTTAGGTAATTCTCGTGGCATCCGTAACTGTTGCCCGCCGAATCGGTGTTGTTCTTAAATAAGTAAATAGTTCCGCGTATGCCTTCTTCGCGAAGTCGTTCTTCGGCCGAGCCCACCAAATTTTCTAGAATTCGCTCTCCGGCCTTATCTTGCACAACTACGTCATAAATTGAGTCACATTCGGCAGTCGCGTATTCGGGGTGTGAACCAACGTCCAGGTAGAGACGCGAACCGTTTTCGAGAAATACATTTGAGCTTCGACCCCAGGAAACCACTTTGCGAAAAAGATAACGGCTGACCTCATCGGGGCTGAGACGACGTTGACCCCGCAAAGTGCAGGTCACTCCGTATTCATTCTCAAGTCCATAAATCCGACGCTCCACCTATAGCAAGGTAGTCGCTGTTTTGCTGGTAATCGAACTTGTCTGACCAACAGAATCAATTCCAAGGACAAAAGTCACGATCGCTCGCAGTCAGTTGAGAATTTCTATTCCTGGAGTTTGGCAACTTCCGCATCATCGAATCGTTGGAAACAACGACGATCTTCGCTGCGTCGCAACACCGCTACTTCAAGATCTCCAGCGTGCAGAACGCGATCGGGGCCTGACAATGCTGACACACACTTCTTCACAGCCGTCCCCAAATCGTCATCTGATTTCCAAGAATTGCGCAAACGCTCAGAAATTGACTCAGCGTCACCGCCAAGCACGCTCAACCCTCGCTCATCCATCAAGGTGCCGTCATACATAATGTGGAACAACTGGTCACTCGCCTGATCAACACCGACTTCCGCGAGTAAAATTTCAACCTCATACGGCTTGACGTCGTGAGTAAAAGTTTGGCCCAATATCTGGGCATATTCGTTCGCCAAACTTCGAGCCTCAACATCATCCCGCGAATATTGATACCCACGAACATCGGCGTTACGAACACCAAAACGACGGAGTTGATCGAACTCGTTGTATTTACCCACTCCAGCAAAACCGATGCGATCATAAATCTCACTCACCTTACGCAATGTATTTGATGTGTTCTCAGCAACGACCACAATGCCATCGTTGTATTGAACAGCAACCAATGCACGTCCACGGGCGATCCCTTTTCGCGCATAATCGGCGCGATCTTTCATTAACTGTTCGGGAGCGACATAAAAAGGTTGATTCATGATGTTGTTCCTTCACGTTGCGAACGTTGCTGTTGAACAAGCGTCTCAAACCGTGTTGCTAAATCGTTATCTTCGCAACGTTCCCAGCCATCGGCGGTAATCGTCGCAACTACGGGATAAATACTTCGAAGGACATCGGGACCACCTGTCGCCGAGTCAACATCGGCGGCCTCCCACAAAGCACGACAAGCAAGATTGATCGCCTCATCGGCGTTCATCCCTGGCCTAAACCCGACCTTTAAAACTGTCGATGCGGGGCCACCACCTGAGCCGGTAGCCACAAACTCGCGTTCTTCATAGCGACCGCCGGTGACGTCAAAGTCCCACAGGCGACCAGTACTTCGCAGCAAGTCGTACCCGGCAAAAATGGGAACGACCGCGAGACCTTGCATAGCCCCAGAGAGGTTCGCCCGCACGAGTTGTGAAAGCTGGTTGGCTTTACCTTCAAGACTGATCGGTCGACCATCAAGTTTTTCAAAATGCTCGAGTTGCAATTGGAAAATTTTGATCATGTCCATGGCGACTCCAGCGGTGCCAGAAATCGCTACTCCACTATGGCGATCTGCGGCAACAACTTTTTCCATCTCACGATTTGAAATGCGCGAGCCCATTGTTGCTCGGCGATCTCCGGCCATGACCACACCATCGTTATAACGAACCGCGAGCACGGTTGTCCCGTGTGGGGCCTGCAACGATTGGCCGTCTCCGGAGTGAGCGTAAGAAAAAGGGTCGAGGCCGACCTTGCGTAGTAACGACGTGAAATTGCTACCGGGATCATTTTCAAGATCAAAAAATGGGACGACCACGATTCATTCGCCACCTTTTTGGATGTACGACTTCACAAAATCTTCAGCGTTGCTTTCTAAGACATCATCAATCTCATCGAGCAAATCATCAAGCTCGGCTTTCAACTTCTCACCTTGCTGGCTGGAAGCTTCTGAAGATGCGACTTCTTCTGACGCCCGCTCAGAGTTGGACTTTTGTTTCTGTACTCTCTCAGCCATCATTCCCTCTCAGTGATTGATTTGAATTAAAAATTAAAACTTTGAAATTTCGTGCTTGTGGAAAATATACCGATGGTTTTCACGAGTGCTGTGATCTTGACAGCCATTTCGGCCAAAGTCACTTTTCTGCACCTAACCGATCGAGCAATTCAAGCAAAGTGACACTTTCTGAACAGATTCGCCCCACCAAATCCTTAGTTCCCCGAAGAGGTTCCATCATCGGAACTCGGCGCAACGGACCTCGTCCAACATCAAGAACCAAACAGTCCCAGTTAGCCGACACAACTTGATCTGGCCACCTCTCAAGACATTGGCCGCGGAAATAGGCTCGGGTGGAGTCAGGAGCATGGCGGATCGCTCGTTTGACCTCGGGATTCTCAACCAGAGTTCGCAAACCTGCCCGAGTCGCGAGACATTTTTCTGCTCTCATATCGTGATACTGCAAATCAATTGCCCTGAGACGCGAGTCGCCGTTTGAAAGTCCATGACGAGATTGCATTCCGTCGACGATGCGCTTTTTCGCAATCCAATCAACCATGTCGGCGACGCTGTCTGGGTCACGCTCGAGCCCCGTCAACACCTCTTCCCACAATTCAATGATTCTTTGCCCAACGACTTCTCCACCAACCGACTCAAACCCAACCGAATTCGCGTAGTTCACCGACTTCTGCAAGAGGGCCCATTGGATTTCTAGGGCTGTCATACGCGAACCATTAGCCATGAGCAGCGTTTGGTTTAAAGTGGGGTCGTAACTCACTTGGCGAATCGCCGACACTGGATGAGCCAAAGTCAGATCAGCACCAAGCACATCATCCTCAATGAGCGACAAAATCAGTGACGTCGTCCCGACCTTCAAGAAAGTTGCGACTTGCGACATATTTGCGTCGCCAACGATGACGTGCAGACGCCGATACTTCTGCGGATCACAATGTGGTTCGTCGCGAGTGTTCACGATTGGCCGCTTCAGAGTTGTTTCAAGGCCAACTTCTTCTTCAAAGAAGTCAGCACGTTGACTCAATTGGAAAGGAACCTGCTCAGTTGAAACGCCCAGCATTTCTGAGCCCACTTTGCCGGCCCCAGCGAATACCTGACGGGTGACAAAATGTGGAGTGATTTGCGCAACGATTCTTCCGAACGGCACTTCTCGGGCAACCAAGAAATTTTCATGACAGCCATAACTGTTACCTTTGCCATCACTGTTGTTCTTGTACAGCAGCATTTCAACACCTGACGGTAAAGTGCGGTTCACTGCGGCCATTGACTGGCGAATGATCTCTTCCCCGGCGCAGTCATAAATCAGCGTCTCCCACGAATTCGCACATTCGGGAGTTGATATTTCTGGGTGGGCATGATCGACGTAATAGCGCGCTCCATTTGTGAGCACCGCGTTGACGAGATGCATTTCAACTTCTGGTGGCATCGCCGATTCAAGCGAAAAGCCTCGAGCATCAATATCAGGTCGTTCATCATCAAAATTCCATGAAGGCGCATCGTGTTGTGCTTCGGACGAATTGGACTCCACGTATGCATTAATCAACAGCGACGAAGCCAAGACCGGATTTGATTCGGTTCCTCGAACCAAAATTCCGTACTCGGTTTCAATTCCAGAAACTTTGACGATGGCCATTTAGACCGCCGCGCTCGGGCGAAATGTCATTAGAGGTACTGGCCAGTTGCGCTTCGTTCGATTGCTCGTCCGCCAGCGACAGAACGATCGCTGTCTTCATTCACCAAAGTACGAATGAAGACAATGCGCTCACCCTTCTTGCCAGAAATCTTGGCCCAGTCGTCGGGGTTGGTCGTATTGGGAAGATCTTCGTGTTCACGGAACTCTTGGCGAATTGAGTCCAAAAGATCTTGTGCACAGACGCCACGGAGACCGCCAGAGATGACGCGTTTAATAGCCAACTTTTTGGCGCGGCGAACTATGTTCTCAATCATTGCTCCCGAAGAAAAATCACGGAAGTACAACACTTCTTTATCTCCGTTGGCGTACGTCACTTCGAGGAACCGATTGATTTCATCATCGCTGTACATCCTGCTCACGGCTTGAGAAATCATTTCCGAGATGGCCAATTCAAGGCTCCCGTGCTGAGCAACTTCAGATTCAGCGATCGGAATTTCGCTGGTCAAATAACGACTAAATATTTGTACCGCGGCGCGATCGGTCGGTCGGTCAATTTTGATCTTCACATCAAGTCGTCCTGGGCGCAAGATTGCGGGATCAATCAAATCTTCACGATTCGTTGCACCGATCACGATGACGTTTCGCAAACCTTCAACACCATCAATTTCGGCCAACAGTTGCGGAACGATGGTTGACTCCATGTCGGACGAAATCCCGGTACCACGCGTACGGAACATCGAATCCATCTCATCAAAAAAGACGATGACGGGCCAACCCTCTTCACTCTTCTCTCGGGCTCTTTGAAAAACCAAACGAATTTGGCGTTCAGTTTCACCGACGTACTTATTGAGAAGTTCTGGACCCTTAATATTGATGAAGTAACTGCGACCCTTATCGTCACCAGTTCGAGCCGCAACTTTTTTGGCCAAACTATTGGCAACAGCTTTTGCGATCAGCGTCTTTCCGCACCCTGGCGGCCCGTACAGCAAAATTCCTTTTGGTGCTGGCAGTTGATGTTCGGCGAAGAGGTCGTGATACAAGAACGGCAGCTCAACAGCATCGGCAATTTGCTCGATCTGGGTATCGAGACCCCCAATGTCGACATAGCTAATGTCGGGCACTTCTTCGAGCAACAAGTCTTCGACCTCTGGGCGGGGCAATTTCTCGAGCAATAAATTGGTTCGACTATCGCGACGGACGGTATCGCCGCTCCGTAAATGCATACCTCGTAATGCGTCGGCCAATTCGCAGACCATCTCGTCGTCGGTGCGACCCGTGACGATGGCGCGGATGCCGTCTTCGAGTACTTCTTTAATCGTGACGACGTCTCCTGAGCCCTCAGACTCGCGTGCCGTCACAACATTGAAACTCTCATTCAAAACAACTTCTGAACCACGATGCAATAACTCGATATCAATATCGGGATGCACATTGACGCGCAGTTTGCGCCCACTCGTCAGCACATCAATCGTTTGATCGTCATTTTTGCCGACGACCACGCCGTAAGCCGAGGGAGGCTGCGACAATTTGTCGACTTCATCCCGCAAAGAGACGATATTTTCTCGAGCCTCACGCAAGGTGAAACTCAGTTTTTCATTCTTGGCCGATTCTTGAGCCAATTGGCCCTTCATCTCCATCAGACGTTCTTCAAGTTGGCGGACTCGGCGCGGAACATCAGATTGCACCCCAGTCAAGCGCAGTCGTAAGGCCGCAATTTCAGCCTCTAACGACAGTCGATCGTCGTTGAGCGTTCCGCTGTCTGAGCGGGGAGCGTCGATGTCCTCGTTCATGCCCTCGTCCTTCCACCAGTGCCTACCCCTGCGAAGTTACACCCCCTTGATGACTTTGGTCTTGACGAGGTCAGAACTCGACAATTTCTCCCCAGCGATTCACAAGTGCTCAGGTCACGGGGCATATTTTCTGACAAAAGTTCATACTGGGGTGACTGAGAAAGCGGTGTTCGGGCTATCACCCATGTAAAGTATTCACACCAGCGGTTAGGTACCGCGAAGTTACCCGAGGAGCAAGCGAGCGAACATGAAGGTCTGGATTGATCAGGATCTATGCACAGGCGACGGACTTTGCGAAGAAATCTCGCCCAATGTTTTCACTCTGTTAGATGATGGCTTGGCGTACGTCAAAGAAGGCGCCACGGTCTATGCAACGGCTAAGGGTCACGCGCAGGGTGCTGAAGGTCTCGCCAATATCGCCGATGGAGAGCTTGACGGCGTCATCGAATCCGCCGAGGAATGCCCCGGCGAATGCATTTTCATCGAACCCTAAATCTGCTTCGGCGCATCTGGGCTTAAGAGACGTCCGGTCGTCAAGAAACCGGTGTGAGCAACCATTCGGTGATCTGGTCGAACTGCCTGGCCTTCGATATACCAACCTCGATGCAACACTTCTAAAGTACGCGTCCCTGTCCACATCGGATTAGCCATCGCTTCGCGTGTTTGCACAGCCTGAGTAATTGATGGTGTGTACGCCAACAAAATTCCGCCAGGCCGCATCACCTTTTGCGCATGAGGAACAACCTGCCAGGGTTCGGGCAAATCAAGAATAACCCGATCTATATCTGGAGCGTCAATACCTTCGTAACAGTCACGAACCTCAACGTGGTACCTCGACAAGGCTTCTTCGCCTAGGAAAGAACGGACATTGGTGACGGCGCGGTTAGCGAAGTCTTCACGCAACTCATAGCCAACAATGTCGGCGCCGTAACGCAGCATGGTCATCGACAGTGCCCCTGAACCCACGCCACTTTCTAATACTTTGACGCCAGGTCCAATGTCGGCCAGCATGCAAATCGGCGCCAGGTCTTTGGGATAAATCACTTGTGCCCCACGGGGCATCTCCACGACAAAATCTTCTAAGGTCGGGCGTAACGCAATGTAGCGCGCTCCCTTTGTTGACTGGACCCGAAAGCCCTCGGGTTGACCGGCGATTTCGCTGTGCGAAACATACCCAGCATGACTATGAAATTCGGAGCCCTCAGTCAGGTTGATCAGATAACGGCGTTGCTTGCCATCAATCAAAAGAACTTTGTCACCGTAGGCGAATGTTGGAGAAGTTAAGGAACTCATTTTTTGGAGGCCTCCGCCTGCACACGTTTTTGTGACCGTGATTTCTTGCGAATCAATTCGACTGAAACTGGCTCATGGGCCGCTGACCGTTCAACGAGTCGACAAAAAGCACACACCGAACCCTCTTCGCCACCAGTTGGTGCCCCACACTGAATACATGGCGTCACGCTGTCGGCACCCGTCGCGGCAATTGCTGCCAAAACTGGCGCCATACGATCGAGGAAACCTAAGTAATACGAAGATTTGGTGCCAGGCGACTTTTCTTCCAGCAGGTTCAAAACTTCTTTGTACCCAATATGGCGGTTACCTTCGGCCATCGGGCACTCTTCAACGATGTAATCAATCCCGCGTATGACACACCAGGCCGCCATCTCACGTTCGGTTAAGCGAATTAACGGCTTGACCTTTTTTGGGAAACCATGACGACTCGGCAATACCGGAAGTTGCCGCGCTAAATATTCAACGTCCCAGCGCAGAGCATTACCAAACAGAACTGCGGCTTCATCGTCGAGATTATGCCCAGTAACAACGACGTCATATCCCCCATCAACAGCAGCTTTATCAAACAAATGCCGTTTGCTCATTCCGCATGCCGAACACGGAACTCGACCTGTCACCTTTGTTGCAGTTGGAATGTCATAGCCATAGTCGTCGCGTAATGAAACGACCGTGAGTTTCAAGTTTCGTTCTTGAGCAAACCGCTCGGTGTATTCGCGCGACTCTTCGCTGTATTCACCGATGCCTAAAGCGATATACAAACCGTCGGCTTGATAACCAAGTTCGACCAACATATCCCAGACGGCCAATGAATCTTTTCCACCTGAAACCGCGACTAACACCCGGTCCGTCTTTTGCAGCATGTCATGATCATGAATCGCTTTTTCAACTTGCCGGCGACACATTTGTAGAAAATGCTCGGCACAAAAATTAGCGTTGTGGCGGGGTAACTCGATAATCGCTGGACCGCGACAGGTACGACATTTCACGTCAGAAACCCCCGGAAATGACCGGACGGATTTCAATCACATCGTCTTTATCAAGTTCTTCATCACCAGGTACCAAGGTTCCATTCCTGATCACTAAGTGTGATTCTCTCGGAAGACCCAATTCAACGAGTAAGGCATGCACGCGTCGGCGACCTTCAATCTCAATTTCGCGGCGCGGGTTGCGCAAAATAACTTTCATGAACGATCAGCGATTCCGTCGTCGTGCTTTTGGCTCGAGAGCCGAAACCGAAACTGATTGTCCGGGTCGCAAGACTTCGGTCGAAACTACTTGCGGAGACCGCGCCATCATTTTTCGCATGAGCTTAAAGCCCCAGACAAAAACTCCGACGATAAACCACGAACGGCGGCCACCAAGAAGACCTTCTTTGACACTGCGCGACCGCAGGTACGACATCAGCGCCATGACGTTGCTTCAGACGCGCCGAATCTCGACAACTGTCGAACGACGCTTTCCACTTCGACGACCCATCAGATAAAAGGCCACAACTAAAATAACTCCGACTCCGCCAGCGATAGCCAGCAGAGTTGAACGTCGATCGTCAACTTTGCCTTGCACGTCTCCTTGAAGCGTGCGCAACTTTGACTCGATGTCCTCACGGGAAATTCGCGATTCATTCTTCGAATTGGCCATCAGTTGGGTTCCTTTCCAAGAGTTGCCTTCTTGACTCGCGACAAAGCGACCCAAGCCAGTCCAAGACACAAGGCGAGAACGATCACATAGGGGACCCACGAGAACCCACCATCGAAGGCGTGAAGTTCGGTTTGCAGAAGTCGCAGGATTCCGAGAAGAACGAAGACGAGACCGAGGCCAATACACGTCGCCCCGGCCGAACCGAGCGCCAACCAGCGGCCAGCTCCCTTGAGAGGACCAAGAGTTTCTTGTTTGGCGTATTCCTTGACGAGGTCAACAACGTCGCCGACGCCCGCCGATTCACGACGAACCGACGCTCGACTTGTTCGTGACGTCTCTTCAGCCATGCCTAGTTTCTAGCACCAGAACGGGCAAACCCCACCTTAAGGGCTGTTTCTCGAAGGCCATTTCTCGCTCAATCACTCACCTTGCAGGCGGAATCGGCAGGCGGCTTCAACATCGCTCAAGGCCGACTCCAACAATTCCAAGCGGCTTGCGGGATCCTCGCAAATCAACAGACGTTGACGATCGGCTGGGCCAATTGGGGCGAGAGCAACCAGTTGAAAAGACGCGAAACTCGCGTCGGCTGAGAGTTCGATATCTGCCAAATCAAGTGGCGGACCACCTAATTTTTCAAACAATGAACTGACCTCGACGACCATGCCAAAGAGGCGACTTACTTCTGCCGAGTCAATCCCGTCCGACAAGTTATCTGGCCAATCCTCCACCAAAGCAATGGGGTACGGAGCGTCGGGCAACCATTCATAAACGCGCAGTCGTCGAACTCCGAGCGCAAGTATCACCCGACGTCCATCCGGAGTCACCTGCGTCTCAATGATCCGCGCCACCGTTCCGGTCATCGAACGAATGTCTCCCCCACCCACCTCGTGACCGCGCTCAATGAGGACCACGCCAAACTCGGGGTCACTGTTCGTCAGAACATCAGACATCATTTGTTGATATCTCGGTTCGAATATTTGCAATGGCAATAACGAGCCCGGGACTAGTGGAGTTCCTAAAGGGAACATCGGCAAACGATAATTATTCACAAAACAACCCGAGGTCAAGGAGCCACTGGCGTAGCGGGCAAGGGCGTAATCGCTGCAGCGGTAGGCCCTTGCGGGTATGAGCCAAGCGCTTGCGTCAATACACCTTCCCAAAGTGGCTTAAAGACTTTGTCATCATCAACACCCGGCGATTGAAGTAACAAGGCGAAACGTATCGTCGATCCACCTTCAACAGGTACAAAGCCAACCAGTGCTTTCACTCCAGTGAGGCTTCCAGTCTTTCCATATAGTCGGCCTTGCAAAGTTGTACCAACAAAAAAATTCGACAAAGTTCCGGACGTACCTGCAACTGCCAATTTTGAAATCAGTGGATCAGAGGCTTCGTAACGTTCAAGAACGGCCAAAAATGCTGCACATGTCACCTTGTTGTCCCCCGATAATCCCGAACCATCGCTCAATGCGACTCCTTCGAGAGGAACGCCCCACGAACTCAATTTGGCCATCACGGCTGAATTGCCGGCCGCACGCGTTCCGGCACCGCTTAATTGATAACCGATTTCTTTCAACAACATTTCAGCAGTGTTGTTATCACTGTTTTGCAACATCTCGCCGATGATGTCAACGAGCGGCGCAGATTGGACTGCCGCTACCGTTGCCAAGCCAACCGGAGTCACACCAGATGCCGGAGCGCCAATAATCGTCACACCCCGTTCTTGCAACAAACGGTAGAACTCTTGGGCAGCACCCATCGCCGGATTAGTTGCCTTCATTGTTGCGCCGAGAACCGCTCCGTCGTTGACTAACAAACCAGAAATTGGACCACCTTGAATTGCGCGAAACCCAATTGGCCATGATGGTGGGTACAACTCGGCGTCGTAGTGCGACGCATCGCCCACAACATTGCCAGTGATTTGTGTAACCCCCGCCGCCACAACCGAATCTGCGAGTGCTTCGAGCGATGTAGCGGGTTGTTGTGGATATTTAGACAAAGTCAAATCGTTGGGGTACCAAGAAGACGCCAACAACGGATCTCCCGCACCCACCAAATAAATAGATCCAACAACGCCTGCGTTAATTTCGGCTTTGACCTCAGTCGAATAAGTGAAATCTGCGCCGAGAGAATCAAGAGCAGTTGCTGCAACCAAAAATTTCACGGTGCTCGCTGGTGTCACCGGAGTATCAATGCCATCAGACAACATCAACACTCCGTCGACAGAAACGGCGACACATGAACCCGCAAGAACCGATCCACCTAACGGACGCAATGCTTGCTCGAAAGCAATTGAAGATGTCTCGCGAGCTAATACTCCAGGTGTTCGGCGAGCCGACAAAACAGGAGTCTGCGGAGTGTTCGCTGGCGTAGTCGCCACCAGATCGGGTGCTGGCGGAGAACTGTTGTCATGTGAATTTGCGAACTGCCACAGCCCACCAAGAATAATTGATGGCACGATTGCCAAGAAGATCAAGCTGGCTACGGGATTGTTTGATGGTCGCGAGCGTCTCGTGACGCGAGCCTCTGACTGCGTCATTGTTCAATCACTTTCCTCGTCGGGTATTAAACGTTGCAGCGCGATACAGATGACCCAGAGCTGTGACGGCGCGATTGCCCGATGGGTAACATAAACGACCTGTTGCACGAACCGTCGCTGGACCCGGATTGTCAGGATCGGCAACGGCTAGTTCGGTCGCAGTCAGAATTGGTTTCCCAGTTCGCCTCGACAACTCGTCGGCCGCTTCAGCAAAGCGCTGATCTTGTCGTTCGTGGTAGGCAACGATGCGATCAATGCCGTGATCGGGGAAAAATCCACCCTCGCGCAATAACCGGGCTTGGTTCGATTGAATTCCGATTCCAAGATAAATCACTGCGTGTACATCGGGGTGCAGCGCAATCATCTCAAGAACCTCAGGAATAGTGTCACGGGTTTCACCGCCAGCACAGTCGACCGGATTGCCTTTGCTCCATCGAGGTGGAAGCTTGGTATCAATTTGAGCCAACAAGTCTTCGGGAAGTTCCATTAACTTCAATTGACCGTCGCGGGTGATGGCGTCTGAGGTCACTACTCCCCAACCACCGGCTGTCGTCATGATGACAACGTTCGGACCTTTAGGCAACGGCTGAGTGGCAAAAGTTGCTGCTGCTTCAAAAGCCTCTTCAACGGTTTCAGCACGAGTGATTCCGGCAGCCCGACAAAAGCCGTCGAACACTTTGTCATTGGCTGCTAGTGCACCAGTGTGCGACGCTGCCGCCTGGGCTCCACCTTCGGTCGCTCCGCCTTTAACCAAAACCAAGGGTTTACGCTGAGCAACCGAGGCCAATCGAGTCATCAGCGTGCGCCCATCGGCAATACCTTCAACGTAGGCAAGCCCCACGGCGGTCGCATCATCATCGGCGTAATAGTCCAAATAATCGGCAACTGTTACAGCAGCGGCGTTACCCGCCGACACAGCACGACTAATTCCGACGCCAGATGAACGCGACCAGTTCAAGAAGCTTGAAACGAAGTTACCGCTTTGGCTAGCTACGCCAATCTTTCCTGCTGGTGGATACGGAGCAACGATTTGTGCACATAAGTTGGCGGGCGTACTCACAACACCTTGACCATTCGGTCCGGCCAACAAGATACCAAGTTCATCGGCAAGAGCAATCAGTTCTTTTTCGGCTTTCTTTCCTTCTTCGCCAGCTTCCCCGTATCCAGCCGACGTGAGAAATGCCGCTTTCACTCCCTTAGCCGCACAGGCCCGAAGAAGTGCCGGGTTTGCCGATGCCGGTGTGCACACGAAAACCAAATCGATAGCGCCATCAGGAAGTTGCTCGATATCGGCCACTGTTTGAATACCTAAGACATTTTCACCTTGCAAATTGGTGCCGTAAATTCCACCGGTATAACCACCCGCCAAAATGTTGTGCAGCGACACGAAGCCAAATTTTCCTGGATGAGTCGAGGCTCCAGTGACGACAACACCTTTTGGTTCAAAGAGTGCGGCGAATTGCGCATCAGTTGGACGCGGGCGGGCTGTTGCTATTGACGTGTCAGCTTCGCCAATTTCGACGAGTGCATCAACCGCGATCGGAACCCCATCGGCTCGAACTATTAATGGATTGACATCAATGCTCGCGATGTCAGACCGCTCACTCGCCAACTTGCCAAGACCAACTAACACGTCAACCAATTTTTCACGATCAACGGGAGCTTCACCACGGAATTCACCGAGAAGTTTCTGCGTTGCCAAATCGGCGATCATCTCATGAGCAGTCACTCGATCAACTGGTGCTGGCCGAAACACAACGTCGGCGATTGCTTCAGCAAAAATTCCGCCAATGCCCAGCATGACGCTCGCACCAAACTGCGGATCACGAACAACGCCAGCAATCAATTCACGATTTCCTTGCACCATCGGAGCGATCAACACAGTCACCGGTCCATCGTCAGGACGAGCCGCAGCAAGCAGGTCGACGGCCGCTTCATGCACTGCTTGAGCCGATGCCAATTTCAGTCGCACCAAACCGCGTTCAGTTTTATGGGCAATAGCGTCACCGCACAATTTGGCGAC